>JBBPYO010000432.1:0-2626 GCA_038199845.1 Flavobacteriales bacterium | reverse complement strand
GCTAGCAAAAGCGATCCCGCCTCAATTGCAGACCAGATAGTTGACAATTATAACCGACTTCAGAATGGTAAAGAACTGAAAAACACCGTTTCTAGGGCTGAAAACTACTGAAAAAGGGTGTTTTTTGATTGATTTTCGTTGTTTTAGGGAATTGTTCAATCGTGAAATTGTTCAATCGTTTAATCGTTTAATCGTTTAAATGAAAATATAAAGCGTCTGAGATATCTCTTATAGTTTGAATGATGGAATCAATTACTTCAATAATGTGAGTTGTTGGCAATAAAAACTTGTCAATTTTAATCTCAAGCTTCAAATCAAATAATCCGAAATTGTAATGGTAATTCTTCGTTGCTAATTTATAACTGTAAACTGATCAATCTTAATTATTTTTAAATTAGATGGAGCTTCGCTCAAGCTGACTGGCGCGTCAGGTATTATACATAAAACTTCCGTATTCCCTTAATTATCGTGTGTTTAGGCCAGAAAATTAGGATTGTTATATGAAAAATGAGTGATTCTCGTATCATCCTTTCAAACCAGCATTCTCATTGGTTTGGTTTTAACTCAAAAAAAATGCGAACTGGAAAAGTGTTTGGCTATTCCTCACTGTTGAATTTATTTATTCATATCTCTTAGCTAATTTCTAAGTTTTCCCTTGCTGTAGGAATGACTTTATTTTTTGTAATTTTCCGAGCTATGCCCAACTTTTTACTCTTGCTTTTATTCTTTCCACACCTTCACTTTTCGCAAGAATATCAAGGCGTTTTCATTCAGGAACAAAAACTTGCAGCAGATGAATTTTTAGGCGCTGATGAGTATAAAAACCTGTATACCATTACCGGACGCGTTTTTTATAAAACTTCCACAGAAAAAACCTATCAGTTCAGCGATTTGCAGTTGGGCCCAATAAGCAGTGTCGATCTTATTAACCCGTTGCGAATCACTCTTTTTTATAGCCAAACCAACACCGCGCTTATCCTCGACAATATGCTGAATGAAATTACCAGGATTAATTTCAACCAACTCGAGAATTTCAGAAATGTCAGTAATGCGCGAACGGCCAGTGATAGACGTTTATGGATTTTCAATATCGACCTGCAGCAACTAGAACTTTTTGATTATCAAACTAACAAAATCATCACTTCCTCTCCCCCGCTCAGCGCGACAGCAATCAGTATGGCCAGTAATTTTAACAGATGTTACGTATATACTGGTAAAGAATTGAAAATCTACAATACATATGGGAGTCTATTACACACAATACCCATTTTAGGTTTATCACAAATATACCAGAACAATGATGTGCTATTCGCACTACACAATGACACCGTCATGATCCTACCCAAAAATAAAATGGATTTCATGGAAGTGAATTTGGACGAAAAGCAGAGCAAACAGTTGTATTACGCAAATGAAATCCTTTATATTTACGGTGAAAAAACCCTGAGAACCTACTCTCTCAAACTACCTAAAAACTAAGTATGCACGTAGCGATCGCCGGCAATATAGGTGCTGGAAAAACCACCCTAACGCGCCTTCTGGCAAAACATTTTAAATGGCAACCCCAGTTTGAAGACGTTGAAGACAATCCCTACCTGGATGATTTCTACAATGAGATGGAACGCTGGTCGTTCAACCTGCAGGTTTACTTTTTAAATAGTAGGTTTAGACAACTACTGCAAATACAACAAAACGACCAGGATGTGATCCAGGATCGCACAATTTATGAAGACGCCTTTATATTTGCGCCCAACCTACATGCGATGGGTTTGCTCACCAACAGAGATTATAAGAATTATCGCTCTCTTTTTGATTTAATGGAAAGTGTGGTCGCTCCACCAGATCTGCTTATTTATTTACGCAGCAGTATTCCTAACCTGGTAGGTCAGATTCACAAACGAGGGCGGGATTACGAAGCGAGTATTAGTATAGATTATTTAAGTAGACTCAACGAGCGGTACGAAGCTTGGGTACATGATTACGACAAGGGAAACCTGCTAATTATTGATGTAGATAAGATCGATTTTGTGGACAATCCAGAAGATCTGGGCGATATCATCAACCGCATCGATGCGCAGATCAATGGGCTTTTTTAGCAGGGAAAATTGAGTTAAATACTATAATCAATCTACAAGATATTCTTTAAGACGTGCTTTAAATTCGTTAGTTTCATTCTTTCGCAATTGATCCATTTTTTGCCCCAAACGGGTTTTATCTATATAGCGAATCTGATCAATTGCAACCTGCCCTTTTTTGCCTTTAACGATAATATCTATACGCATGGGAAAATTTCTTATCGTGCTGGTAATGGGTGCAATTAAAACTGTTTGTAAATGAGCGTTTGCTTCAATCGGGGAATTATAAGACAGGGTTGTGTGTTTTTTATTTCTCTTCCCTGATTGGGATCAAGCGAAACCCAATAAATTTCATATTGTTTTACCATGTCCAGTCATCTAAAACTTCATCTTCTAAAAGATTTGGAATCAATGATTTTTCAGGCCCATTTTTTTCTAATTCCTTCCTGATTTCACTTTCACAGTTCTCTCGTGGTTTTCTCAAAGCATATTGAATAACCAGCTTTTCTAATTCAATATCAAGATTTACCCGCTCTTCAAAATGAAGTAAT
>JBBPYO010000431.1:0-2408 GCA_038199845.1 Flavobacteriales bacterium | reverse complement strand
GTAATAGATTGGCATATGTAAGTTCTAGTAGGAAATTTTCGTAAATATAGAAAAGGAATGACGATCAAAAGATTTTGTTTCCATTAACACTTTGGAAACTTTGATTTCTCAATACTCTACTAATTCTCTATCGCTATTCCAAAAAAAAACGCAAAGTATCATCATTATATGTGTACAACACATATATAGAAAGCATTTAATATTAATGTCTTTTTAGATTCGATTAAAATAAAAAAGCCCGTTAAAAAACGGGCTTTGATCAATTAGTTAAGCTTTTTTTACATCTGCTTTTTAGCAACGATGTCTATGATAAGTTGAATATCATCACTGATGAATTTATCTCCAAGATTGTCAAAAACAGTTTTAGAACCATAATTTACATTCCACTTGGTGCGATCAATTGTGAAAGGCTCACTTTTTAAGCTCATCATATCACCATCTACAGTATAGGTAACGGGGAATGAGATATTATTCTTAGAGTCCTTGATAGTAAGGTTACCTTCCAGCATTTTTTTGCCGCCTTCATCCATCACATCTGTAATTTCAAAAGCTGCAGTAGGGAATTTTTGCACATCAAAAAAGTCACCTTCCTTCCCTTTAACCGTTCCTTTGAGATGTTGTTCAAGATTAGTTTTTTGATCGCCTTCAAGATCGGTATCTGTGATGGTTGTCATATCAATAAGAAAGGTTCCACTTAAGCTATCACCTTCCATTTTTATAACTCCAGATTCCAATTTAATAGTTCCGGTATGTGCCCCAGTAGGCTTATTGCCCTCCCAATGGATTATTGAGGCTTCTGGATCCAGCATAAATTTTGAAGCTTGAATGCTTGATTCAGCTGCCATTTCGGCTTCGCCAGCCTTTGTCTCATGCTTGTTGTCTTTACAAGAAACCAGTGCAGTTAGAACGACAGCAAGAGTGAGTATAGGTAAAAATTTAATTTTCATAAATAAAAATTGTGTTAAGTGTTAATTAGGGGCTAAAATACAATTTTAAGCTCTTTTGCGCTTATTTTTTTTATAAATATGCTGATGTGACATTTTGACATTTATTATTTAATGGCAGTAATTTTGCCCATTGGCTAGAAAACAACGATACCGATGAGCACAGAAAATATAAATGAACACGAAGAGGAGCAAAGGCAGCATAGCCATTCTAATGATAAGAAAGGTCAGCTAAATCAAGAAGCAGTACAAGCAGAATCTGAGTTTGATAATGAGGATTCTGAAGTTGAGGGAGATATTTTACAAACATATAAGCAAGAACTAGAAAAGGAAAAGGATAAATTTCTTCGATTGTTCGCAGAATTTGAAAATTATAAACGCCGTACTGCAAAAGAACGTTCAGAGCTTTATAAGACCGCCGGTCAGGAAGTAATACAAGCCATGTTGCCCGTACTTGACGATTTTGACAGAGCTACGGCAGAGATTGCCAAGGCTAAAGATAAAAATTTACTTAAAGGTGTAGAGCTCATAAAAAATAAATTCCGGGAAACCTTAAAGTCTAAAGGACTTACCGAAATGACAGTAGAAACGGGAGATATTTTTGATGCCGAAATGCATGAGGCGATTACGCAGATTCCCGCATCCAAAGAATCCATGAAAGGAAAAATAGTTGATGTGGTTGAAAAAGGATACCAACTTGGGGAGCGCATCATACGGTTTCCAAAAGTGGTTGTAGGCAACTAAAGGAAGTTGCACAGGGTTGTAATAAAATAAAGTGTACAGAAATTATAAAGTTATTTTGTGCATTAACAAGATTAAAGAAAACAGCTTTAGCATTAGCTACAGCGAGATTTTCAACGAAGTTAGTGTGCAAAGAAACTGATTAAAATGTGTAGGTTACTTTATTACTTCCTTAGGTCACAAATGGAATAAATTACGAAAGAATTACCGATGAAAGAAGATTATTACGAAATACTAGGAATTTCAAAAAGCGCGTCTGCCGCACAGATCAAGAAGGCTTACCGCAAAAAAGCAATTGAATTTCACCCTGATAAAAATCCAGATAACCATAAAGCCGATGATCAGTTTAAAAAGGCAGCAGAGGCATACGAGGTTTTGGGTAATGAAGAAAAACGCGCCAAGTACGATCGTTACGGTCACCAAGCCTTTGAAGGTGGAGGCGGTTTTGGCGGCGGCGGCGGCATGAATATGGATGACATATTTAGTCAATTTGGTGATATATTTGGCGGTGGTTTTGGCGGCGGTGGAGGTTTTTCCGGTTTTTCCGGAGGTCAGCGGCGTATGAAAGGAAGTAATTTGCGAATACGCGTAAAACTTACCTTGGAAGAAATCGCTAACGGTGCCGACAAGAAAATCAAGGTGAAACGTAAAAAACAGGCCGAAGGGACGAGCTATAAAACCTGTACCACTTGTAACGGACAAGGACAGGTTATGCGTGTTACC
>JBBPYO010000430.1:0-2512 GCA_038199845.1 Flavobacteriales bacterium | reverse complement strand
TTAAAATGCAGGCGGTCGTCCAGTTTTCCGTTTACATTGAGTTGGCCAAGCAGATATTTAGCATTAAAATAGGTACAGGCACCGTCAAAATAACCGGATTGGATCATAACATCAAGATTAGGGTTCATGGTCATGGCCTCGCGCAAATCTGCTCCGGTATGGTTATTTGAGCTATCCCAAGGATGCACATCACCAAATAAATTATAATCAAGATCTGTCTTAAAGTTTAGTTCTTGGCTAATGTAATAATTGATTGCAGGCGTAAAACTGTGCAACCACGAGGTGAGTTCGCTGTTATAATCTGGTTCGTCACCGGAAAGGCTCACGTCCATACCTTTGTAACGGGAATCCAGACGGCCTATGGTGTAACCTTCTTTATCGCGTAATAAATCTTTCCAAAAATAATCAAAGGGAACAGCAAGATTGTTTTGGCTGATGGATTTTTCGGACAAGCCGGAATAATAAGCCATTTTTTTAATTACGGCTTCGCGTTCTGCGTCAGGTAAATAACCGCCTTTCGCAACTGCAGGAAGGAGTTCGTTGACCGCATATTCTTCAACTTCTGGAAGTATTTCAGCCAGATCCTTGCTTTGTAATTCCGCAGGTAAGGCGTTGTGATACCACGCGGCGGCGGTAAAATAGGGAAGACGGTTTGCAATTTCCACCGGGCCTTCAAATTCAAAACCTATTTCTGTGGGAGAGACCATAACGACGCCATTAAGATACATCCACTTTTTCTGTTGAAGGGCAAGCGCAAGACCGGCAACGCGGGTGGTACCATAACTTTCACCAATTAAAAATTTTGGAGAACGCCAGCGGTTTACGCGGGTCACAAAAGTATTTACCCAATCTGCCAAATATGAAATATCACTGTTTACACCAAAAAATTGTTCTCTATCGGGTAATTTTCCATCTGCATTGGGAATCATTCTGCTATATCCTGTATTCACTGGATTTATATATACGATATCTGCCACATCAAGAATGGAATTTGGATTGTCCTTAATTCCATACGGTTGTACCGGAAATCCTTCATCGTCGATTTTTAAAATACGCGGTCCGGTGTAGGCGATATGCATCCAAACCGAAGCCGAACCCGGCCCGCCATTAAAACTGATTACTAATGGTCGTTCCTGATCGTTTTTGACATCACTGCGCTTATAATAAGTATAATATAAAGATGCGATGGGAGTGCCATTTTCATCCCAAACCGACTGGAAACCGGTGCTAGCGGTGTAGGGAACATTAGTGCCTTTAATTGTGACTTCGTGTTTTGTTGTAATCACCGTGTCTACTGGAACTTCAATTTTTTGGGTGTAAGCTGAAATGACAATACAAACTGAAGCAAAGCCAGTTAAAATGTAGTTTCTAATCATGAGTATTGGTTGATTTATGTTGGAAATAGATGGATTTATGCCTAAAAATACGAATATTGGCGGTGTTTTCGTCATAAATTTAGTTGAAGCGCAGCAGTAAAGCTGGTTTTTTAAAATTAGCATGCTTTTATTCCGCTTTCAACAAATTTTCAAGTGCATTTTTATCCAAAGCTTTCCCATTTTTAAGCACCCAATTGATCGTAGTTGTGTTTTGAATATTCTCCAACGGGTTTTCTTGAAGGATAACCAAATCTGCCTTTGCACCGCTTTTAATTTCCGGAAGCTGTTTTTTAAGGAATTTCGCGCCATTTTGAGAAGAAGTCTGGAGCGCTTCCAACGGAGTCAGCCCAGCGTCGACGAGCGCTTTTAATTCGGCATGCAGAGAAACACCTGGATAAATATATGAATTGTAAGCGCCACCGTCAGAACCAGCCAGTAGGCCTACGTTTGCCGCGTTAAGTTTGCCAACAAGCGTTACGAAATTGGAATCCAGTTTTTTGCGCATCTTCACAAATTCTGGTGATGCATTAAGGGCGCTTTGCACACGACCGGTATATGTTTTTTGAATTCCGCTGCCTATGTATTTTAGATATTCATCTTTATCATGCTTGATTTCATCCAGATAACTAAGCGTGTGGCCAATGTGCAATGTCGGGATGACAAAAACATTTGCTGCGTTAAGTTTCTTGAATTGATTTTGAGCTGTGCTGTCAGCGTACGTTGCCATTACTTGAGCGAGCGAAGACCAGAAACTTGTAGAACCATTTTTAACCTCTTCGGTGATTTGTTGTTCTTGTGACGAGCAGCCTTTTAAAATATAATATAAATGCTCAATGCCGTCTATTCCCGCTTCTATGCTTTGATCAAGCGTTACGGTAAATGGCATGTGACCACTGGTAATCATGTCCCGTTTTTCAGCGTTTTTAATGGTTTCCAGATAATTTTCACCAGAAATCGTGCTGTCGTATAATTTTACAAAATCCACATTTAGCGATTGCAAGGAGTCCAGCGCTTTATTTATCTCTTCGGCATTGGAAACTTCCAGCGTACCCGCCCAGTGCGCATCTGGACCGTCAATTTTAGGACCGGATGTGTAAATAGTGGGACCGATCAATGCTCCCGAAGCAATCTCTTTT
>JBBPYO010000429.1:0-5414 GCA_038199845.1 Flavobacteriales bacterium | reverse complement strand
GCGATCGTAGGCCGTCCATTGGGCGCTATTTACGGGACCACTTTTGTTAGAGATGATCAAGATCGGTTGCAATACGACAGCGATGGTACGCCAACGCAAGGACCCAACGAATTTTTGGGGAACGGTGTAGCTCCTTGGTATATGGGTCTGACCAACTCATTTAATATCTATGACTTCAACCTTTCCTTTTTGGTCGATGCTAAATTTGGTGCAGATATTTTCTCTGGCACCAGTGCTTTTGCAAACTATTACGGGGCAGGACAAAATACCGTGGAAGGGCGTGCAAATGGCCTTCCCGTAAGCGGTGTAGATACTGATGGTAATGCATTTGCAACGACCATTGCTCCTGAAAACGTGCAGATTTATTATCAAAAACTCTATCAGATCGCAGAGGCCAACATGCAAAACGCAGATTTTATCAAAATGCGCGAAATGAGTTTTGGTTATAATTTTCCGAGTAAGGCATTGGAAAATACATTTCTTACCAGCGCCAATATTTCTGTAGTAGGACGTAATTTGTTCTTTTTGATGAGGAATACAGAAAATATTGATCCAGAATCTTCTTTTAACAGCAGTTTTGGCGCCGGTCTGGAACGTTTTGGCCTTCCTACCACTCGAACTTATGGTGTAAGCGTAAACGTTAAATTTTAATAAAAATCAAGATGAAAAAAGCATTATATATATTTATACTTATGGCATCGTTTTCCATCATATCTTGTGATAGGAATTTTGAGGAAATTAACGTCGATCCCACAACTGCAACCGAGATAGATTTGCAGTATAAGTTTCCTTCCGCCATCTTGTACGTGGCCGGGCAACGCTATGAATCATGGAGGGCAAATTTGATCTATCAATCTACCATGATCCAGCATATTGCCAATACTGAAAGCTACTGGAACGGTGATAAATATACCTACAGCGCCGGTTATGCCGAAGCTTTTTGGACAGCACAATATCCACAAGGAGTCAAAAGCCTTGAAGATATGAAGAACCAACTGGAAATAGCGCAGGACACAACCTCTGCGGAATATGCCATGGTGCGTATCCTACGTGTTTTTCAATACCAGCGCTTGACGGATCTTTATGGAGATGTACCATACAGCGAGGCTGGCATGGCTTTTATTGATGGGGATCTTCGTCCAGCGTATGACGCGCAAGAAGATATCTACGCAGATATGTTGAATGAGCTGAATGAGTCTGCACAGCTTTTGGGTACTGGTACAAGTACTTTGGGCAATGCTGACATTCTTTTTGAAGGAGACCAGTCCAAATGGAAAAAGTGGGCGTATTCACTTATGCTTCGCCTAGGTCTAAGAATGACCAAAGTGGATCCAGCAGCAGCACAGGAATGGGCAGAGCGCGCCATTGCTGGTGGTGTGATGGAATCTAACGAAGATATTGCTTATGTAGTTCATGAAGAAGGCAATGGGATTGTTCAAAACGGAAACGGCGAGGTTTTTACCGCTGATGGAACACCGCGCATGAGCAAAACCTTTATAGACTTTTTACAGGGAGATCCCCGTTTGAGTGTTTTGGCATCTTTGCCAGAAGATACAGGCTTGCGCGATGCAGATGAGAATCCTATTTTAAGAACCAACGCAGAGCGTAACGCAATTGACGCCCAGCGTGGATTGCCGAATGGTCTTGATGCAAACCTATTGCGTGCTGCAACTGGCGAGGCCAATACCCAGGCCTATTCTGAACCTAACAGGTTGATGATTACGAGCGAAGCAGCACCCATGTTCTTCCAGACCTATGCGGAAGTAGAATTTATGCTTGCCGAAAGTGCGGTACGCTGGGGTTCTGGTGACGGCGATGCAGCCGGTCATTACGCTGCCGGTGTTGAAGCAGCCATGAAATTTCTTGGACTTTATTCTCCAAGCGCCGCGATAAGCGATGCTGCTATTGCAGATTACCTACAGGCAAATCCGTACGATGCGAGCAATGCGCTAGAGCAGATCAATACGCAATATTGGGCTGCCACATTCTTAAATGAATATGAATCATACGCCAACTGGAGACGTACCGGTTTCCCAACTCTTGTTCCCGTAAATTATCCCGGTAATGTGACCAATGGTACCATTCCACGGAGATTGACGTACTTAAGTTCAGAACCATTGACCAATGGTGAGAATTACAATGCGGCCGTAGCTGCTCAAGGACCAGACCTTTTGACCACACGTATGTGGTGGGATATAGCACAATAAAATTACCCTCTAGCCTTTTCTAATGGGTTGGAGGACAACAATTCACCTTTCTTTCTTAAATTGGCTGGTATATTCTATCAGCCAATTTTATTATTAAAAGAACCGATTTTAATGACTTTAAAGCGATTTTCATCCTTTTTTCTTCTATTTGTCGCGAGCGGAACTATTTTTGGTCAAAATCAACCCGTTTATAAAGACAGCACGGCAACTGCCGAAGCGCGTACAATCGATCTTGTAAACCGAATGACCCTCGAAGAAAAAGTTGGTCAGCTGAGTACGCTTTTGGGGTGGAAAATGTATGAGAAGACCAAAAATAAAGTAACGGAAAGCGCCGCGCTGCAAAGTGCAATAAGCAACCAACATATCGGAACGCTCTGGGGAACCTTGCGCGCCGACCCGTGGACACAGAAAACGTTGAAAAACGGTCTCGATCCGCAGAAAGCAGCGGTTGCCACCAATGCGATTCAGAAATATGCCATTGAAAAAAGCCGACTTGGGATTCCGCTTTTTCTGGCGGAAGAAGCGATGCACGGTCATATGGCCATCGGTACCACGGTTTTTCCCAGCGGAATAGGTCAGGGCAGCACCTGGGATCCTGAAATCCTTACCGAAATGGCAAGCGCAATCGCCGAAGAACTTCGGGCGCAAGGTGCGCACATTGGTTATGGTCCCATTCTCGATCTTGCACGCGAACCGCGCTGGTCACGCGTGGAAGAAACCTTTGGCGAAGATCCCCATTTAACGGCACAGCTTGGATTAGGTGTTATCAAAGGTTTTCAAGGCGAGAATTGGAATACTAATGACAATAAGAATAATAATAAAAATAGTAATAATAAGGTAATTTCCACCTTAAAGCATTTTGCCGCATATGGCGTTTCCGAAGGTGGTCATAACGGTAATGCGGTACATATTGGCGCGCGCGAACTCTTTCAGGATTACCTCTATCCTTTCCGCGAAGCGATTGATTTTGGCGCGCTTTCTGTAATGACAGCCTACAGTTCCATAGACGGAATTCCCAGTACTTCCCACAAAGAACTTTTGCAGGGAATCTTGAAGGAAAAGTGGGGTTTCAAAGGTTTCGTGGTTTCAGATCTGGGCAGTATCGAAGGTCTTTTGGGAAGTCATCATGTTGCCGCTACCGCGGAAGACGCCGCTGCACTTGCCATAAATGCGGGCGTGGATGCAGATCTGGGCGGCAAAGGTTTTGATCGTGCGCTTTTAAACGCTCTAAAATCGGGTAAAGTAGACGAAAATCGACTCGATGAGGCGGTAAAACGGGTGCTTTTGTTGAAGTTCAAAATGGGTCTTTTTGAACATCCGTATGTTAATATTGTTGCGGTAAAACAGCACGTTCGCACCGAAAAACATATAGCTTTAGCCCGAAAAGTGGCGCAAAAGTCCATTATTCTACTTAAAAATGAGGATAATTTGCTTCCGCTGAATAAAAACCTAAAACACATTGCGGTGATCGGTCCCAATGCTGATATGCAATACAACCAACTGGGAGATTATACCGCGCCACAGGCCGAAGAAAATATCGTGACCGTGCTGGAGGGAATTCAGCAGAAAATGCCAAATGCAATTATTACCTACGCAAAAGGAACCGCGATCAGGGACACCACAGAAACGGATATTAAAAGTGCGGTGGAAGCGGCCAAAAACGCCGAAGTCGCCATTGTGGTTCTTGGCGGTTCTAGCGCGCGTGATTTCAAGACTGAATATCTAGAAACCGGCGCGGCCACGGTTTCTGCGGTAAAAGATGAACTGCTGGGCGACATGGAAAGCGGGGAAGGTTTTGACCGTTCCACGTTAAATCTGATGGGCAAACAGCTGCAACTTTTACAGGCGGTTTATGCTACGGGAACGCCCACGGTTTTGGTTTTGATTAAGGGCAGGCCACTTTTGCTCAACTGGCCTGCAGAAAATATTCCGGCGATGCTGGATGCTTGGTATCCCGGTCAGGAAGGTGGCAACGCGATTGCCGATGTGCTTTTTGGCGATTACAATCCGGCGGGGCGCTTGCCTGTTTCGGTTCCTAAAAATGTCGGCCAACTTCCCATTTATTATGATTATTTAAAGCCCGAACGCCGCGATTATGTAGAGGGCGACGGCAAGCCTTTGTATTCCTTTGGCTACGGACTCAGTTATTCTGATTTTGAATATAAAAATAGTAAAATAAGCGTTGAAAAAACGGGAAAAGAAACGGTAATAATCGTTAGTTTCAGCCTTAAAAACACAAGTGAAATTGATGGGGAAGAAGTCGCACAGCTATATATCAACGATAAAGTAAGCAGCGTGGTGACGGCCGTGAAACAGTTAAAAGGTTTTAAACGTGTATTTTTAAAGGCGGGCGAAGAAAAAACGCTTCAGTTTACGTTAACGCCAAAAGATCTCGCGCTTTTCAATGCCGAAATGAAACAGGTTGCCGAAGCTGGCGAATTTCAGGTGATGATCGGTGCTTCTTCCGAAGATATTAAACTTACTGAAACGTTTCAATTAACTGAAAATATACTTCTTGATTAATGAAAAATAAATTGCCAATTACCGCTCAAAAACAGTCAATTTTAACCTTAAATCGGGTGATTTTAATCCTTTTTCTCGGTTTTTCTGGAATACTTTCCGCACAGGAAACCGATGTCTATGAGCGCTCCACCACATACGAAGCGCCCACTGATCCTTTGGTTCAGCAAAAACTCGCAAAGTGGGGCAATCAGAAATTCGGGATGCTCATTCACTGGGGTTTATATTGCGTTCGGGGAATCATAGAATCCTGGCAGCTCTGTTCTGAAGATTGGATCGAGCGCCCGGCCGGCATGTCGTACGATGATTATAAAAAATGGTATTGGAATTTAGAATCGGTGTTTAATCCCGTGAATTTTGATCCTGATAGTTGGGCGGATGCCGCCGAGGCCGCGGGAATGAAATATATGGTTTTTACCACCAAGCACCACGACGGTTTCAACATGTTTGACACCCAGCAAACCGATTATAAGATCACTAGTGGTCCGTTTAAAAACAATCCCAAGGCCAATGTGGCAAAGTATGTTTTTGAAGCGTTCCGCAAGAAAGATTTTATGATCGGCGCGTATTTTTCAAAACCCGACTGGCATTCGCAGGATTTCTGGTGGAATAAATATGCGACGCCCAACCGGAACGCCAATTATGACATCACAAAATACCCGGAGCGCTGGAAAGCGTATCAGGATT
>JBBPYO010000428.1:0-4018 GCA_038199845.1 Flavobacteriales bacterium | reverse complement strand
TGAAATCGCCCATCAGGACGCTTTAAACGCTAATAAAGTGACCAAAGACACTACGAATACTTGGAAATTTGCGGCCAGTGACATTACTGATATAGCAGTGGCGATAAGCAACCATTATAACTGGGATGCCGGCAGTGTAATGGTGGACAGCACAACACAGCGCAGGGCAAGTGTACAGGCCGCGTATGACGAGAAATCTAAAGATTTTAAGCAGATGGTGACGTATGGCAAACATGCGCTAAATTGGTTTTCCAATAACGTTCCAGGCGTGCCTTATCCTTATGCAAAATCTACGATCGTGCGAGGATTTGCCGATATGGAATATCCCATGATGGTCAATGATAATTCCACAGGAGATCCTGATTTCACCCGTTTTGTGGTAGAGCATGAGATTGCCCATACGTATTTTCCATTTTATATGGGAACCAATGAGACCCGTTTTGGTTTTATGGATGAAGGTTGGGCCACCACGCTAGAATATCTTATCGGGATTTCTGATTTAGGGAAGGATGTAGCGGCAGCAAATTTTAAGAAATTCCGTGTAAATAAATGGATAAATGATCCTTCAATGGAAGAAGATCTGCCCATTATTACTCCATCAAATATTCTTAGCGGTCCTGGCTTAGGAAATAATGAATATGGAAAAGCAGCGCTGGGTTATTTGGCATTAAAAGATTTGCTGGGGGATAAAGGTTTTAAGACCGCACTTCAGGGATACATGCAGCGCTGGCACGGAAAGCACCCAACACCATGGGATTTTTTCTACTCCGTAAACGATGTTTCGGGAAAAGACTTCAATTGGTTTTGGAATAGTTGGTTCTTCAGTAACAATTATATTGATATGGCGATTGATAAAGTAAGTCAAAAAGGAGAAAATACCTTTGTTACCATAAAGAATATTGGCGGAATGCCTGCGCCGGTGGATATTCAAGTAAGCTTGCCTAACGGCGAAATTAAAACCTTTCATCAATCTCCGGATGTCTGGGAGAATGGCAACGAAGTTGTCGTTAAACTTAAAAACGTAAAAAATGCCAAAGAAATTAAATTGGAAGGCGGTATTTTTATGGATGCCAGTACCACTGACAATACTTGGATTTTAAAATAGTTCTTACTTAGATTTTATAAATAAGTGGATTAAACCCTTTTGATGCCACGATAACCTGATCGCCAATTCTTAGGTTTTCAACATCATCAGGTTGTGCTACAATTTTTACGAGACGATTGCCCACGAGAAGATTAAGGATGTAGATTATTCCTTCTTTGTTAATACGGAGCACTTCCGCTTCAAATTGAAATTTACCGCTTACCGCACTGGTGGTAAAAAATGAATCCGGTTTTTGTGGTGATGCAATTTTGCCGTTTTCCAATAGAAAAACCTGATCGGAAAGCCTTAAAATCTCGCCCACGTCATGACTTATGATAAGCATGGTAAAACCCATTTCTCGCTGCATTTTGGTAATATATTTTTGCAGTTTGTGGCGCATTGATTTATCGAGTGCGGCCAGCGGCTCATCAAGCAAAACAAGATCAGGTTTATTCACCAGCGCACGCGCAAAAGCAACCCGTTGTTTTTGTCCGCCAGAGAGTGTTTCGGGCTTACGATGCTGCAGTTCATTAAGGGCAATAATCTCCATTAATTGGTCAATAATTGCCTTGTTTTGGTCATTTTTAAGGGCGAATTCGAGATTTTGGCGCACGCTCATATTGGGGAATAGCGCATAATCCTGAAACATAAAACCCACATTGCGCTGCTGCGGTTTGAGATTGATTTTCTTTTTGGAATCATACCATGTTTTTCCGTTAACCACGATACTTCCTTCATCAGGATCGAGCAAACCTGCAAGCATTCGGAAGGTTGAGGTCTTTCCGGTGCCGGAAGCGCCGTAGAGTGTATTTATCGTTCCGGTTTCTATATTCAAATCTGCTTCTAGCGTGATCTCGCCTTCTGCTGCATTTAATTTTTTCCGAAGGGATATTTCGATCATAAGTGGATTTTAGGAAATTATCTTTTTAAGATAACCTCCATTGAAAAGATAAACGAGTAATAAAAGCAAAAAAGTAATGGCAAAAAGGATCATCGAATAGGTATTGGCAGCTTCATAGTTCAGCGCTTCCACCTCATCATAGATTGCAATGGAAGCCACTCGCGTGTGTCCGGGAATATTACCGCCTATCATTAAAACCACGCCAAATTCGCCCACCGTATGTGCAAAAGCGAGCACGATACCGCTGAGCAGGGCAGGTTTCATATTTGGTAAAAGCACTTTTCGCAAGGTGGTTAATCGCGATTTTCCCAACACATAAGCGGCTTCTTTCAATGATTTTGGCAAACTGGCAAAACCGGCCTGTATGGGCTGCACCATAAAAGGAAGACTATAAATCACGGAACCTATCACCAGTCCGGGAAATGAGAAAAGCAACCGAAGACCCAACCAACTTTCAATAAACTGGCCAACAGGATGCCCGGTGCTAAAAGTTACGAGCAAATAAAATCCCAAAACGGTGGGCGGCAAAACCAGTGGCATACTTACCAGCGTTTCCAAAACGGGTTTCAACCTTGACTTGGAATAGGCAAGATAATATCCCAGCGGAACGGCTACAACCAGCAAGATTCCCGTCGTTATGGCGGCAAGCTTAAAAGTGAGCAATAACGGTTCCCAGTCTATCATGTGGCAAGCATAATTTCGTTCATTTTAAGGAGCGCCACGACTTCGTCACCTGGGTTGAGATGCATGTCTTTTAATGATTTCTCATGTACAAGGGCAGAAAATTTTCCCAGCGCAGTGTCCAAATGTACGCGCGTTAAAAATTCATCATTTTCAAAATGCAGTATTCTGGCTGGGATTTGATTGGGAATACTGATGCCATTAACAGGTAAGCTTGCCAGAATTACTTCGGTTTCCTTAAAAAATGCGGTTACCGGAGTGTTTATTTTTAAGTAAGAAACGGTCTCTGGAGTATCAATAAGCAAAAGTTTTAAGTTGATGTGAGCAGATGCTTTTAAAGTAACGAGCGTAATACTGCCGCTGGTTTCTAATTCTGATATGGTTGCTTTGATACGGTTCATAATCAAGATGCGGAATAGCCAAAAGTCTCCAATATTTTCTGTGCCTCTGGCGAAAGAACAAAATCATAAAAAGTTTTTGCGTTTTTGTTTTCAGAATCCCCTCTTTTTATACGTACAATTCCCTGTTCTATCTTATCATAGGCTTTTTCATCTATTTCCATATAGTTTCCCTTATTTCGCATAGAAGGCGATAAAACGATCG
The DNA here is from genome assembly GCA_038199845.1 of Flavobacteriales bacterium. Classification (GTDB taxonomy): domain Bacteria; phylum Bacteroidota; class Bacteroidia; order Flavobacteriales; family Flavobacteriaceae; genus Leeuwenhoekiella. The sequence continues at coordinate 749 of JBBPYO010000428.1, read as the reverse complement.
ATTTTGCCGTGAAACCGATTTCTGCTGCTTTTGAGGAAATAAACTGGTTGGTCTGGGAAATGCTTTCGCCAAAAACCAATTTATCCGTGAGTATCTTTTTTAGATCATAATATTCTAAAACTTGAATGGCCGCTACACCGTAAGGTGCGGTTTTTGGATTGGCCATCGCAATATGTTTGATTTGTGATTTTTGCAATAATTCAAAGGAAGGTATTTCCATACTATCTATGCTCCAAAGAACGAGTTTGCCATAGGCGTAAACTTTTGGCTGTTCATGAACGAGACCTCTTTTGTAAAGTTCTTCTGGATATTTCATATCCGCGGAAACAAAGATATCGTACGGCGCACCCGCTTCGATTTGACTGGTCAATTTGCCTGACGAACTTACGACTACATCGCAGCCTATTCCCGTTTTTGCAGTAAATTGTTTGACCAGTTCGCGCATCGCAAATTGCATATTGGCCGCCGTTGCGATTCTAATATTTTCATTTTTCTTCTGCCCGCAACCCAAAAACAGACCGAAAATGGTCAAAAACACCCATAATTTTACCGTTTTTATAATCATAAGATTGTTGACATAATGCTTCGAGTCAATTTTTTAAACTTTTCAAACTTTTGAAAAGGATATTTAATAAATTTAAAAGCAACTGTATCTGTATATATTTGGGTCAAACCGTTTTTAATCTGTCTACTAACGCTATTCAAATGTCAAATCGAACTTGCTTTAAAAGGATAGTTTAATGCATTTT
>JBBPYO010000427.1:0-3204 GCA_038199845.1 Flavobacteriales bacterium | reverse complement strand
GTTCTTCCACTTGAAGTTCTACGCCCTCCACATACGTTTCACTGAGAAAAAGACCCACGCGCTTTTTGAATATTTCGCGCTTTTCTTTACTGAGTATTTCATAAAAGTGAACATGTTCTAAAAGTAATTTATCCCAGTCCGCCGGAGTGTCTATCGACCTTTTGGAAGTATAGCGTGTAAAAGCATAAATGGCAAAAACAAGTAAGAGCGCAAAAAGTATAAAGGTGATGATCATAACCGTAAATTAATGTGATCTAAGGAAAAGTCAAATATATAATGATGCTTACTACGGTTATATTCCTTTATTCACTTATCGATACTTTTATAGTACTCTATTTTGGTAAAGTTGAAATAGAAGGAACTCTGTTTCCGAAGAAAGAGTTATAAAAATATTATCCTCTGTTCTAGCAGTTTTTACTGATTCAAACGGAAGATTCCTCTAACATTAACTAATTTATTTTTAAATTTATATAGTGACAAATAATGACAAAAACCGGCTTTAAACACCCATTTTTCAGTGTTTAAAGCTGGTTTTTTAACGCCCCTCAACGTTTAATTTTTGAACGTATTAAAATCAGTTAATTCAATTACGGTTTTAAATTACCCTTTTTCACCTGAAAATCGGGATGTCCACATTGCCACATTACAAATGCATACTGGTCTGCAAAGTTTGCCCGTGTTACTTCCCTATCTTCTGTAAAGTGCCCGTTTTCATAGTTTACTTTCATCAGGACGGGTTTTCCAGAAGAAGAGGAGTTCTGTATAGCAGCCGCAAATTTACCTGGTTCCCAGGCAGCTACACGGGGATCGTTCCAGCCTGCAACGCACAATACCGCAGGGTACTTAGCGCCTTCTTTTACATGTTGCAGCCCATCCATTTCGTAAAGAGCTTGAGTTTCTATACTATCCTTTACCGTCCCGAACTCTGGAGTATTTACGGGTCCGTTTGAAGAAAACTCGGCACGCATGGAGTTGGCTATACCCACGTTACAGACCGCTGCGGCAAACAAGTCCGGTCTTTCGGTAATTGCCCGGGTGATAAGAATTCCCCCCGCACTTGTGCCGGTTCCTCCCAATTTATCAGGAGTTGTAAAACCCTTTTCTATCATATATTCTGCGCAACTGATAAAATCTTTCCAGGTGTTCGATTTGGTAGTCTTAAAACCTGCTTTATACCAATCTTGTCCCTTTTCACCGCCACCACGAACGTGGGCGATTGCTATAACCGCTCCCCTCACTGCCAGCGCGTTTAATCTAGTATTAAAAGAGGGGCTCATACTATATCCATAGGCTCCATAGCCCTCCATAAGACAGACATTGGTCCCGTCTTTTTTGATCTCTTTTTTGTAGATAATTGACAAGGGTATCATAACGCCATCATGTCCCTTTACTTCTACTTCTTCAACATTAAGATCTTTATAAGCTTCGGGAAATATTGCCGGTTGATTAAATGGGCTTGCAGCAAACTGATCTGTTTCTGCATTGAACTGGAATTCGGTGAATGGTTTGTTCCACGATGTAATGCTAACTAGATAATTGTTTGTTTCGTTGTCCAAACGCATAAAATAAACGGATCCTTTGAACGGCAATTCAATTTCACTGGTTGTCTGTGTCTTAGGGTTGTATTTAAAAAGCGCACCACTGATGCCATCACTGTAGCTTATCAATAAATAGTCTTTACAGCGAACGAAATTTTCCAACGTCATAGCCTTTTCGGGTATTATAATTTCGGCATGATCCCAGTCTGGATTTTTTAAGTCTGTTGCTATGAATTGGTAATTTTCGGCATTCTTGTAGGTTTTGGCATATAGTTTCCCATCAAATACTTCCATACCGTTTACCAGTTTATCCTCTGGAGTACATAAAGTCTTCCATTTTATATTCCCTGAATCAAATTGATCAATTGATGCATAATGCGCTTTCATTTCGGGCTGTACAGTGCCTTCTAGCGCAAAAATATAATCTTTTGCGTCCTCCCACAGAAATGCATACGGGTAAACGCTGGGATCCATATTTAAAGAGGGATAGCTTTCAGTACTGAAAAAATCAATATCCATATTAGCTTCTGTGCCTAATTTATGGAGTTTTGTCTTCGAATTCAAACGGGAATCTGGATCCATATTATTAGCTGATTTTATCCACGTATAAAAGAAGGAGGTGTTGTCAAATGACCATTCCCCCGCTCCCGCGCTGGCCGTTATGACATCTGGCAGAAATGCTTTGGCATCTACATCCAGCACGCGTAATGTAGATACTTCCGCTCCCTGTTCGGCATAAGCGATCAATAGTTTTTTGCCATCATAGCTAGGGGTAATTGATTCTGCCGATAATGTTTTACCGGGAACAAAAGTCATGGGATCGAAGAGCAGTTGATCTGCATCATTAATATTTTCACGATAATATACCTTGCTCACCTTTTCACCGGGATTTCTTTTTTGGAAGAAAAACCTACCTCCTCGTTCTACCTGGGCGAAATAGACGGGAGATTGTAAGCTATCTATTTTTCGCCATTCCGCAATGAGTTCATCCCTGCCTGAAATAGTCTGCATAACGGAATCTGTGAGTTCCGCTTGCTGTTTGAACCACGTGACTACTTTCGGGTTTTTTATGTCTTCGAGCCAACGGTAATTATCTTTGTAAATAGTGCCCCAAAGCGTATCGGATACCTCAATTTTAGGAGAAGCTGGGTAATTTAGTTGGGCATAAAAACGGATACTGAAAAGGCCCATTATAATAAATAGGAGTAATTTTTTCATAATTTATATTTTTAATTCAGAGCTCAAATAGACATTTAATTTTGTGATGACACGTGATATTAAGAAATCCGGTTATTTGATAAATCCGGAATATATAACCTGATAAACCGTTCTAAATTAGAAGCTTATTTAATAATAGGATAGTACAAATGCGACATTTTAACTCCTGCTCGATGAAGACAATAGGACTAAAATATTTCGGATCTACGCAAAGTGCCCTGAACAAAAATTTATAGTGAATTTTCGTTTGCCTTATTTCTAAAGGGAGTGAAATCCGTCTTTTTCTGAACGGGTTTTCTAAAATAAGTCCATCCTTTAGGGGAGGAAAAAGGGCTTATTTGGCATTAATAGTTGAATTTTTCAGTTTAAGATTGATATGGGATATGCAAAAAATAATTCTCAAAAATAGGTAGGCGAGTAGGGGAGATTCTACAATGATCCAATTAAG
>JBBPYO010000426.1:0-3289 GCA_038199845.1 Flavobacteriales bacterium | reverse complement strand
TGCTGACGGATTTAGAAACTATTTTAGAAATAGGGATCATATCTCTGCTTCCGCAGAAGAATTGTTAATTGACCGTGCACAATTACTAACCTTAACCGCTCCAGAAATGACCGTTTTAGTAGGTGGTCTGCGCGCTATTGGAACTAATTATGACGGTTCTAAGCATGGTGTTTTTACAGATCGCCCGGGAACGTTAACCAATGATTTCTTTAAAAATATTTTGGATTTTGGATTAACATGGAAAGCAACTTCAGATGAACAAAATATTTTTGAAGGCCGCGACCGTATATCTGGCGAAATCAGATATACGGGAACTCGTGCAGATCTTATTTTTGGATCAAATTCTGAACTCCGCGCCTACGCTGAAGTATATGCAGCAGATGATGCCGAAGAAAAATTTGTAAAGGACTTTGTAAGGGCATGGAATAAGGTAATGAACTTAGACCGTTATGATTTGAAATAAATGGAAGTTACATTCTTTAGTAAAAAAAAGGCGATCTGAAAAGATTGCCCTTTTTTTTGTGAGTGTTTTGTTCCGAGTTCCGAGTTCCGAGTTCAGGGTTTTGGGTTTGATTCTGTTTCAAACCTGAGTTCGGCTTAAGAAAATCGTATAAATACTCGATTTTCATTCGTAACCTGTTCTCAATATAATTTTTCTGGAAAAACTATTTGAATTGACAGTTTCTGAATTCAAATAAATTTATATCGAATTTAGGTTTCAACTCTGGTTTTGGTTTAAAATGAGTTGCTTTGAAGGTTTGTTATTGCATAAAAGGTCTGGCAATAATTGATAAAAATGCATCAATTTATAGGTATTTTCGGTTGTTTATGGCCTTAAAACGATGGTTCACCAATAAAACAGACTTATGGGAAAATAGGATGTAGTTCCTCTTTGCACTGAAATAGCGTTTCTGTTGGGATGACGGATTCGGGACGTGATCCCTCGTCACCGCTGAAAAAGCGGTTCTGTCGGGATGACTGTGAAAAAACATCAAAAAAGCCCGAAAATCGACTGATTTTCGGGCTTTTTTGATTGTTCTCTAAAGAAGCTAGGTTAGTTTTTAGCTACCTGAGGAGGATATTCCATCATAATTTCATTTACGATCTCATTGATTCGTGCCTGTTTTTCGTTTACTTTTTCAGCAAGATAACCGGTGCCCTGACCTTGCCATACCAATTCCTTTTTTCTGGCATCTATAAGATCTATGTAAAGAGTTCCTTCAGTTGTTCTGGCTACATTATTGCCACCGTACATTCCGCCGTAGCCCCATGGGCCATAACCCCAAGGTCCAAAACCTCCCCAGCCCCAGCCCATGTTGTTGTAAACATCAACGCGTTGCTGTGCGGTGGTGAAAATACTGACGAGCATGCTTGGGTCTTCAGATTTTGTAAAACCTTTTGACAGCAATTCATTTTCTATAGCTTTAAGGATGCGTTTTTTATCAAGATCTGAAATTTCAGCTTGGTCTATTCCTGGTTTGAAAAATGCAAATGTTTTATAATCGTTGAAGTTGGCGCTTTGGTCATAATCAGTAGCGACACGTACCGAACTGCAGGATGCTAATAACCCTAAGAGCATAAGCATCAAAATGGGTTTGAGTGTTTTCATATGTGCAAGATTTTATATAAAATTCGTAGATAAAATACCGTTGGCTTAGTAATATACGATATTTTAATATTTTAAGTTTCAAAAATCGTACCATTACTATGATACTCTTAACTGTTCTTTTTGCCGGTATTTTTATCAAAGCCGTAAGGACAGTGGCGACAACCACTCTCACAACAATAACCACGTTTTAAGTGATATTGCGCTGTAAAGCAGCGATAGCCTTCTGGGGTAAGGTAATAATCACCTTCTTCTGGTTTGAGGATTTTTTTAAAGAATGTCATCATGCAAAGATAATGCTTTGGTCACAGAAGATCAATTTGCGCCTACCATTTGCTTTGGAGCGTCTTTTGCCAGCTATTTGCCTTATCTCGGCAACTGCGGTCTTTCGATTTTACTGTTCTGAGCGTGAATGGTGGCCTGTTATTCTTGAATGGCTTAGTTTAAAAGTGCTTGTTTTACTGTATTATCGTTTCCGCAAAAACAACAAAAAAATCACTCAATAGTAAATTGAGACCCGAGCATAATACCACTTAATCCATCTGGAGTGGTGCCTTCCCAACGAAACTGAAAAAAATCCCCGCCACCGTTTTCATAGAAATAGAAGCTGAATTTATGCTTGCCCTTGCTCAAATATACGGAACCATCACCACGTATATTGCTACTATCGACCCACGCGTCCAAGATCAGAGCGTCATCCACATAAACCCGGGCCCCATCATCAGAGTTGGAGCTTATGGCAAAGGTCCCCGCATTTTTCACTTCATAGGTGCCTACCATCTTTATTATGAAACCATCTTCCCGAGGTCTAAAGCCAACAGGATTACCATTATTATAATTTAATAAACCGGTGTAAAATCCGGATTGCTGGACAACTGAATTGGTTTCTATATCAATCAGGTCGGGGGAGGGCGTCTTTTGGTATATAAAAGAATAAAACTGCACGCCCTGCGAGGGAACATTCAATTCTATTACTTTACCGCCTTCTTCAACACCTAACTTAAAAGTTGGCTTTCCTTTTATATTTCCCTTTCCGTAACGTTCTGCGATTATTCTGTAGCCTCCCGTTGCGCGCAGGGCATTAAAATCATTTATCCTAAAATCAAAGGCATTATTGGTAAAAAATATAAACGGACTATTATCACTGGCAGGATCGGCCGGGATTATTTGCATACCCCGATTGTCTGTATTATTTAGCTTTAGGGCGTTGTCGTCAGTATAGATTATCCTTGGGCCATTTAGTCCTCCATTATTTGTGTATAGATTATTTTTAATGGTGTTAACTGTGGTTTCGTTTACTGCACCCGTTGTACTTATGCCTAGCAGCTGTGTTGCGCCGGCAGTCCTATAAAGGTTTTTCCCATAGTTATTGAACGTGATCGATTGATCGTCATTAAGAGTTATTGTGGGTGAAAGATTGTTAACATTACTTAAAGGGCCGTTACTGGCCAGGACAAGTCCGCTGCGGGTGGAACTATTCATAAAGATGGATGCTACAAAAGAACCGTTACTATTTTTAAAGGCGAGCCCAAGCTCTCTATTATTGTTATTTCTTCTAATAGTAAACGCATTTTTACCGGCATTTCCAGAAAGTACAAGGGATTTTGAACCTAAGTTGATCGGTCTATTGGTATTCAAGGTGCCATCGCTGGTATACATGTTCGAAGTGGCCGTGGTCATTGG
>JBBPYO010000425.1:0-6136 GCA_038199845.1 Flavobacteriales bacterium | reverse complement strand
TGTTGATCTGTACAGATCCCTGTGTGAAATTTTGAAAGATATTTTTCTGTTTTTTCTTACTGATCCCTTCACCCGTATCTTCTACCTCAAAGTGCAGATAGATCTGATTATCATTCTGGCTTATCAGTTGTATACGAACAAAAATCTGTCCGTCGCGGGTAAATTTATTGGCGTTTCCTATAAGGTTGATCAAGATTTGAGAAATCATAAGTGGATCTCCCATAAGCTGCTCAGGAATATCGCTACTATAGATTAAATCTAGCGAATTTCCTCTTTCTTTTGCGGAACCGGTAAGGGCAAAAATCACATCATCAACCCGTTTTCTTAGATTAAACGAAGTATATTCTACTTCTACTTTATTTGCTTCAAGCTTATTAAGATCAAGTATATTGTTAATTAGCGACAGTAGATATTCTCCTGAAAATTTAAGGGAATCCAGATGTTTTTTCTGCTCTTCAGTTGGGTTTTCTTCCATAAGTAAATGGGTGAGTCCGGTTACCGCATACATGGGCGTTCGCAACTCATGTGTAATGGTGGATAGAAACTGAGCTTTGACCATGGAAGCTTTCTCTGCATTTTCCTTAGCTATAATCAATTCTGCATTTTTGGTCTGCAGCAATTCGTTGGCCTTGGCGCGCAAATTGTTGTTCTTATACAGCGAAAGGGCAAGTAGACATAGAATCGTAAAAAGAGCAATTACAAGTACCGTAGTAATTTTACTTGCCTGTATTCGGCGCTGTGCTCTAAAGTCGGTAGGGTCAAGTTCAGCAATTGAAGGATTAGCGATCAGTTTGTCAACATTCTTGCCGTTTATTTTATTTAAGGCAGTCTGCTTGGTATAAAACTCTTGAAAAAGACTGTAAGCTTTTTCATAATTCCCTTGTGCTTTTGCCAAATTACTCAAAAACGAAAGGCATTCCAGTTCTGTCTGCGTAAATTTTTTATTTTGACTTAAAATGAGGGAGCGGGTAGCAAATTCTTCCGCTTTTTGGATATTTTTTAGGGCTTGCTGAGCTTTGGCGGTCTGTAGTAGTGTTTTCGCGCTCAAAGAACTAGAACTATCGTTGCTGGAAAAATAATTCTGCGCCCGCTGAAATTTTAAAAGTGCCGCGGTGGGTTTGTTATTCTTTAAGTGTAATGTGCCCTGAGAAAGATGCACTTGAGCCAAATGGGCATCATCTTGGGTTATTAGAAAAATGGTCTCGGCTTCGGTAAAATAACGCGCTGCAGTGGGAAGATCACCTGCATTGAGATTAACGGTTGCATACGTAATGTAACTTTTGCCCAGTTCTTCGTTATTGTGCAGTTCACGTTGCAATTTTATGGCCTCCACACTCTCTTTACTTGCGTTTTCAAGGTCGTTGAGCATTAAATATACTGAAGCTAGTACACTGGTATTTTGCGCAAGTTTTTCTTGGTTGTTTATGGATTTGGAAAGTTCTTTTGCCTTCTTGAGATTGACTAAAGTAGTCTCATAGTCAGTCTGCTGTACATTATCAAAAGCCTTGATATAAAGAGAATCGATCTGACTCTCCACCTCGTTGACCTCAATAGTTGTTCTTTGCCCATTAGAGAACTGGCAATACAGGATTAATGTAAAAAGTAGTATTCTACTTATTAAAGGCATTGTAGCGAAGTTATTTTGCCCTAAATATAACCACTTTTAACCACTTTAATCCAAATCAAACCTTGAGATTTTTATTTAGTCAGTTACAGATTAGAATACCAAGGTCAATAAGTCGCGATGAGTAGCCCGTTTCATTGTCGTACCAGCCTATTAACTTGACCATATTGCCGATGACAGAGGTCATTTCTGCATCAAGAATGCAGGAGTGCGTATTACCCACAATATCAACAGAAACCAGTGGGACCGTAGTGTATTCAAGGATATTTTTTAGCTCGTATGAAGCAGCCTTTTTGAAAGCGGCATTTACGGTTTCTATATCGGTTTCACGAGCCACGTTTATGGTAACGTCTGTTAAGGAGCCATTAGCTACGGGCACGCGTATTCCACAACCGCCTATTACATTTTCCAGTTCAGGAAATATTTTGGTCAGTGCTTTTGCCGCGCCCGTAGTTGTGGGAACTATAGATTGACCAGCGGCTCTTGCACGTCTTAGATCCCGGTGTGGCTGGTCGTGCAAACTTTGGTCGGTCGTATAAGAATGTACGGTAGTTATGTAGGCCTGTTTTACCCCACAGAGATCATTAATCACTTTGATCATAGGCGCGGCGTTATTTGTAGTACAGCTGGCATTTGAAATGATACGGTCGTTTTCATTGAGAATATGCTCATTAACTCCAAGAACGACTGTTTTTATAAGATCATCTGCGGATGGAACACTCAGGATTACCTTTGAAGCTCCCGCTTTTAAATGCCCTTCCAGCTGCTCATAGGTTTTGAATTTTCCGCTGCACTCGATAACGAGGTCAACATCCCATTTTTTCCATGGAATACTTTCTGGTCGAGTATACGAGGTAAATGGGACCTGGTGACCATTGACCTGTAAAAAAGAATCTTCTGGCTGTTCTATTCCTTCCACTTGTGCGGCAAAAGTACCGTGAATACTATCGTATTTAAGCAAATGCGCCATGGTAACGACCGGTGCGATGTCATTTACAGCGACAACTTCTATTTGTGGATGTTGATGAAGTAACCTAAAAAGTCTTCGGCCAATACGGCCAAAACCATTGATTCCCAATCTTATCTTGGTCATAAATACAGGCGTTTTAAAGAAGATAATGGTCAATTTCCAACCCTTTTCGACCGTTTTTTCATGAACCTAAAAGAAACTGAAACGCCGGTTTAACTGCGGAAAAACAGCTTAAAATCCAATTAATCGGGTCAAAGTACCTCAAAAATAGACTTACAATAGATGTTTTTGTGCTTTATACGATGAACGAACCAGCGCACCGCTTTCCACGTGGCGGAAACCCATTTCCAGACCTAATGTTTCATATTTCTTAAACTGGTCTGGAGTAATAAATTGTTTTATGGGAAGGTGTTTTTTAGAAGGTTGCAGGTATTGACCTATAGTGACAATATCCACATTGGCCTCACGAAGATCGCGCATGGTTTGCAATACTTCATCTTCCTGTTCTCCAAGACCTAACATAATTCCCGACTTGGTGCGTTTTATACCGTTATCTTTTAGGTATTTAAGTACGCCCAGACTGCGCTCATATTGCGCCTGTATGCGTACCTCGCGAGTAAGTCGCTTCACGGTTTCCATATTGTGGGAAACCACTTCTGGTGCCACTTCTATAATTCGATCTATATTACGCTCGTTGCCCTGAAAATCGGGGATCAAAGTTTCTAGCGTAGTTTCTGGGTTCATGCGGCGGATGGCCTTCACCGTTTCTGCCCACATAATTGATCCCATATCTTTAAGATCATCACGGTCAACGGATGTGATTACCGCATGCTTGATCTGCATAAGTTTTATGGAGCGTCCTACTTTCTCGGGTTCTTCCCAGTCTACTGTGTCGGGACGACCGGTTTTAACGCCACAAAAACCGCAGGAGCGCGTGCAGGTATTTCCCAATATCATAAAAGTGGCTGTCCCTTCACTCCAACATTCACCCATATTTGGGCAACTACCAGAAGTACAGATTGTGTGCAGGTCATATTTATCAACCAGACTCCTCAACTCTGTATATTTTTTGCCAGTGGGCAATTTTACACGGAGCCATTTAGGTTTCGGTTGGCGTTTGGGGGCTTCTAAAACATCAGTATTCATCATCAAGCAATTTTGGAATGTAAAGATACAAATTGTGAGCCAAATATCGCTTGATGTAGAGACGAGAGAGATCGTTTTGAATTTCGGTCAAAATATGCTAAAAATGACTCGTTTCTACGTGTTATTAGCCGATTTTAAGCAAAAATTTTTAGTTTATTTTCCGCGGAGGCGGAAGTTTTCTTATCTCTGAAAATTATTGTTTAAATTGTAGCATAATTTTTGATAATTTCCATTTAAAAACTATGCGCCATTTTCTTTTATTGTCTTTTTTCTTGAGTATTTGCTCCGTGACATTTGGCCAGGCTTTTAAGCTTACAAAGGGTGCCGTAAATGAAAATATCGTTATCAACGACAGTATAAAAGAGACCTTTGCGCTTTATGTACCCAAGGATTTTGATCCTGAGAAAACGTATAAAATGCTGTTTGTAATGGACCCAGATGGAAGCGGGATTCGCGCAAGCAGGCTTTTTATCTCAGAAATGGTTACAGATGATTTTGTGATCGCCACAAATGAATGGAAACTCGGCGATGATCTGGAGGTTAACGTGGCTCTTATGTCAAGTATGGTGCAGCGCGTAGTGTCAAGTATTCGTTTAAATAAGAACCATATTTATGCAGCCGGATTAGAAGAAGGAGCGAGCACGGCCAGCGGGCTCAGCTATATTTTGAGCGGTTTTTCTGGGATGTTGCTCGTTAATGATATATTCTATAAAAATGACCGAATCAATCAGAATAATAAAGAGATTTCGCTTGGGTTAGTTGGTAATTCTTCAGCCAATTATTATAAGATGGATGCTACTTTTGACATTCTAAAGGCTAAAAACAGCGATAATGACCTCTATCAATACGACGGCGATAGCGGCTGGCCACAGTCCAATTACTTGTCCTCGATGTTCAGTACGTTATATTTTCGCGTAGCGGAAGAAGCTAAGGAAGAAATAAGCGATTCGCTGGTGCGCAACTATTTTGTGAATGATTCTACCACAGCCGAAATGCTAATCCGCAAAAAGCAATACCTCATCGCTTACGATTTTATAGATGCCCTAAAAGATAAATACCGCGGAAAAATGAAATTAAGTCCGTTGCGCAAACAGATCAGTGCATTGCGCCGTGATCGCGGTTACACTCAAGCCCGAAGAATGGTGAATCAGAATGCGGAGAATGAACTTTTCCTAAAAGAAGATTTGGCATATTTTCTGGAAGACGATATTGCCAAGGCAAACTTTGAGAATCTGGGTTATTGGGATGATCGCATCAGAGAATTTGACACCGCAGCCGCGACATCCGCAAAACCTTATGAACAGCGTGTGGCAAAGCGCATGCTGGGATATGTTGACAATATGATCAATGCCTACAAGACGGTGCTCAACAGCGGAGTTTTTTCTACAGATCAGGCCATATTTTATAATGTATTACGAACCGTTGTAGACCCTGATGATTATGATTCCTACATGAAAATAATTAGCCTTTCGGCGAAAGATAATGACGAGAAAACCGTTTATTTCTACCTAGAAAAATTACTTAAAAATGGCTATAAAAGCTATGATGCGCTCTATGAGATCCCCGGCACTGAAGTGTTGCATATTTCTCCAGAATTTAACGAACTGGTAAAAAAATATCTGGGTAAATCCAAATTTTAATTCCGAAGGAAGAGTGGTATTCAGTGGGCAGTATCAGTAAGCAGTTGCAGTTGGCAGTCGCAGTGTTCAGTATTTGTTAGGCAATATTAAGTATTCAGTACCTTATAATCAGAAATTTCATTTGAACTACAAATCATTCCTAGGGCATCATTTTTCATTAATATTATACAGATTTCTTCAATAATCCCCAGTTTTATATCTATCAAAAATGAAGTTTATTGCTAATTGCTAATAGTTCACTGCCCACTGCTACTGCCAACTGAGACTGAAAACTGCTCTTTCTTCATTCTATTCCGTACATAAAAAAGCAACACAAAGGCCAATATGGAAACACCAAACATAATTAGCCAAGTCGTATTATAACCAGTGGCGGCCACAAGTTGCATCCCCGAATTATGGCCAAAAATATGTGCCAGTGAGAACGATATGCTATAAAGTCCCATATACGCTCCTTGACGGCCCAGTTTAGAACGGCGTAGTGCAAAAGCATTTCCAAAGGGAAAAGCAATCATTTCCCCTAGCGTGGCAAAAGCCATTCCAACAATAAGAATCCCGCCCCAGTCTGTAAAAACATACAGCGGGAAACTAAGTCCAACGAATACAATTCCCACTACCACGTTGCTGGCCTGAGACCATTTTTTGGCTTCCATAAAAGTTACGAGCGGCATTTCAAAAAGAAATATGAGCAGACCGTTAAAACCTAAAAGCAAACCTATTTCCTGCTCTTTAAGTCCATAAATTTCGTTGTAATAAAGA
>JBBPYO010000424.1:0-12468 GCA_038199845.1 Flavobacteriales bacterium | reverse complement strand
TTATCGGGATATTCTCCTTCCGGAATTTCATTAATAGTGCGTAATGCAAAATTTGCTCGAGATATAGCTTTATAAAAAGAAGTCCATGTAGTGGGCGTTCCTTCCTCTCCAGCATCTGGTATGGTAAGTATATAATTCTCGTATCTATCAAATGTGGCTACATCACCACGACCGCCACCTCCTTTATAAGCATCGTCTGCTCTTACACTTCCGTAAACCCACATATTCGTTATAGGCCCACCTATGTTGTCATTGCCTATTCCTGCATAAGCAGCATTTACCAGTCCTTCAGCATTCTCGGCATTCGTGATATTGTCTGAGGAAAGTACCCCCGAAGGTTCGACTTCGAGAAAATCTTTACCGCAGGACACTAAACCCAGTGCCAAAACTAAAAGCATTATTGTTTTATATATTTTCATCATTATAATTTTTAGAAATTAAGATTAAGTCCTATTGAATAAACAGTAGGATTTGGAATGGCGTCAATAGAGGTACGCTCAGGATCAGCACCTATATAGCCGGAAGGTGTAAACCATAAAAAGTTCTCTGCTTGGGCATATAGTCTGAAACCACTCATGCCCGACCATTTGCTTATTAATTCAGCTGGTAAAGAATACCCCAACTGAAGGTTTCTTAATTTAAAATATGAGTTGTCTCTAAAAACATAATCTGATGTTTCTGTAAAGTTGTTTACTAAACTCAATGAAGGGATATCTGTATTTGTATTGTTTGGTGTCCAAGCCTTCAGAACTCCTGGCGCGGCGTTTTCCCGTCCCGGAACGAAATTATTGAAATTGATGTAAGGATCAACTCCAATTCTGCCGGTCACACCAGAGCCAAATACAGAGAAATCAAAATTCTTATAGTTTAAATCTATTCGAATACCATATTCTAAACTTGGCAGTGTAGTTCCCAGCCAGTCTCTGTCATTTGAATTAATCACACCATCTTGGTTTACATCTACTATTCTAATACCGCCTGGTCTAGCATTTATAATCTGTACTCCACCACTGGGATGTGCATCAACTTCCGCCTGACTTTGAAAGAGGCCCTCGGTTCTGTATCCAAAAATCGAAAACTGTGATTCTCCTAAAATCGAGTTCTCTGAAGTACCCGGGTAGGCTGTAATTGCTTCCTGAGGCAGATCAGTAATTTTATCTTTAAAAGCACCAAAATTGGTATTTACAGAAAAGGAAAAATCATTTTCTAAGGTTTTTTTATAAGTAAGGGAAAGTTCCCATCCATTAGTCTTTGTTGAAGCTCCATTAATCCAGCGTACTCTGCCTTCACCTACGGCAGAAGCTATTGGCGGTTGAATGAGAATACCATCTGTATTTCTGGTAAAGTAATCAAATGATCCTGATAGTGCGTTGTTGAAAAAACCAAAATCGATAACTAAATTGACCTCTTTAGTTTCTTCCCATTTTAAATTTGGATTTCCTGCCTGTATAGACACAAATCCAGCGGGCAGATTACCACTATTGCCTCCATTTAAATCATAGGCAGTACCTACATTATACCAATCTCCAAAAAAGGATCCAGGAGTAAATCTTTGCTGTATGGGTCCATATCGCGCCTCATAAAGTCCAAATCGTGCAAAATCGCCTATAAATTGATTTCCTACAACTCCATAGCCTGCCCTCAATTTTAAATTAGATACACTCTCCACATTCTCAAAAAAAGATTCATTGTTTATTCTCCACCCTACAGTAAAAGCCGGGAAAATAGCGTAGCGGTTGTTCGAGCCAAATTTTGAAGACCCATCACGGCGCAAGGTCACCGATGCTAAATACCTATCAGAAAAAGAATAATCAATCTTTCCAAACTGGGAAAATAAGGCATCTCCCGTGGTTATACCGGTGCTGGTTCTTTGACCTGTAGCAGCCGAAAGGACGAAATACGAATCACTTTCAACCGCAAAACCCTGTCCCGAAGCATTCACGCTCTTCAAGTTATTATCAATACTTTCTGTACCTAATAGCACATTAAAAGTATGATTTCCTAATACAAGGTTATAATTCAACGTATTCGAGAAAATAACACTGGAAAAATCACTTGTGATTTCTGTAAGACTATTTACAGGTCTTGAGATAAAACCATTATCAATTCTGGGTTCAATATTCCTGATATCTGTTCTATAGTGATCTAATCCAATACTAGTGCGAAAAGAAAGATTTTCAAGAATAGCAACTTCAGCAAATACATTTCCAAAAACGGTAGTCTTTTTTGTATGGTCCCATCTGTTCACATACTGCATCAGTAAAGGATTATTTCTATCTGAATATCCTGATCCCAGAGGTCCCGCAAAAGCTCCTGTAGAAGTATAAACAGGGATCGTAGGTGCAAGCGTGATACCAAGTGAAGGGGTAGGTGCTCCCCCTATATCTGTTGAAGCTAAAGTCTGTTTTGATGTATAAAATTGGGTATTTACACCAACGTTTACCCTATCATTAAACAATTTTACGTTTGAATTTAACTTTGCAGAATAGCGTTCATAACCGGTATATTTTAAAATGCCAGAATTATCAAGATAACCCAGGTTAATAAGTGCAAAAGCCTTATCTGTGCCTCCAGAAACCGTTAGGTCGTTATTGATTACATATCCGGCCTCATAAATTTCGTCCTGCCAATCTGTATTTCCGGCAGGTACATTTTCATCCCCCCCTACGAATGGTTGAACCGTTACATTATTGAGTACGGGATTCTGAAAATCATTATTCCAGTCAAAATTGTAAATTTCACCATATCCAGCATTGGGATCAGAGTTATCATTGACCGATGCTTGCCATAATGCACGCCCTCTTTGCTCAGCATTAAGCATATCATACCGTTGCTTTTTTTCTGATAAAACGGAAAAGTTAGAATTAAATGAAACCCGCATCTTTTCTCCGCGCATAGCATTCTCAGTAGTTACAATAATGACACCATTTGAAGCTCTGGAACCATAAATAGAAGAAGCAGAGGCATCTTTAAGCACCTGAACGGACCTTATTGTACTTGGGTTAATACTCGCAAAAACTTCCTGCCTTACAGTGGGGACACCATCAATAACATATAAGGGTTCATTATTCCCCAAGGTATTTACCCCTCTTATAAGAATCTGATTACTACTTCCCGAAGGATCTCCAGATTTTTGGACGAAAAGGCCCGCTACCCTACCCTGCATAGCCTGAATAGGGCTACCAGAACTCATACTCGCTTCTTGAATAGGCGCCATATCTACAACGCTTACCGCCCCGGTAAGATCTACCGCACGTTGGCTTGAGTAACCAGTCACCACAACCTCATCTAAGGCTGCCGCATCTTCTTGTAAAATAATATCAATAACACTTCTACCAGAAACAGCAACTTCCTGGTTTGCAAAACCTACAAAGCTGAACACCAATATGCCGTTTTCAGGCACATTAGAAAGCGTATAGTTTCCGTCAAAATCGGTAACAGCTCCATTAGTTGTTCCCTTGACAATAATATTTACTCCCGGCAGCGGCATATTGCCATCTGTTATCATACCTGTAACTGAAATTTCCTGCGCTTGACAGAGAAGTGGAAAAAGGAATAAAAGGTACAATAGTAGCTTTATTTTCATACTATATAGATTTAATGAAAGTTTTGTACTCTGATTTTCAGAGCATAATACGATTGGCTAATCGTAACAAACACGAAATTACGCTATAGTAAAAGAAAGGGTTTTTAAGATAAATTTAAATGTTTCTAATTTTGATAAGAGAAGTATAAAAAGATGGTAAGGGCAATAAAACGGGGTTATTCGTACCTATATATTGATACTATCAATCGTTATAGTTTTAATAATGTTACACTCCTTCTAATTTGGTTACATTGTTGTTTTCTAATGTGCGCCGGACAATAATGTTTTTGTTGATCTGAATTTCTTAGGAGATACGGAATACTTATTTTTAAATGAAGTCGAAAAATATCCTGGTGAGGAGTAGCCTACACCATATGCAATTTCAGAAATATTAAGGTCTGAATTTTGAAGAAGTTCCCTTCCCTTTGCCAGTCTTTTATCATTGACGTATTCACTGACCGTGGTTCCCATTAAACTTTTTACTTTTCGATACAACTGGACTCTAGAAATTTTCATTTGCTGTGATAAATCCTCCACATTAAAATCCTGTTCGCTTAAATTTTCAGTTATAATAGAATTGAGTTGCTTTAAAAACTTTTGCTCTGACCAACTTAATTTATCGTGTTCTACTTCACCAATCTTATTAGCATAATAATACCTGAGCTTTTCGCGGTTGGCAGAAACATTTTCAATGGCATATCTCAAAATATCAACATTAAAAGGTTTCGATATAAAATAATCTGTTCCTGCCTGCAAAGCTTGGATTTCTGTTTCAAAATCATTCTGTAAACTCAAAGCAATAACGGGTATGTGTGATGTTCTCAAATCATTTTTTAAGGTGGTACAAAGATTTCCGGCATCATAATCATTTAGATCTAAATCTAAGATAATAATAGCGGGTATACTTGTAGTTGCTCTTTCAATAGCGCCCTCTCCTAAAGCGTGCACAATGCGGAAATGATCTTTTAGATTCTTTTTGAGGATCCGTGCCAGGCTTAGATTTTCTTCCACAATAAGAATCAAGGGCATATCATTAGACTCATTAGAATTGCATTCAAGACTTTCTACCTCGTGGGTCTGCTCTTGCAATTCCTTCTTTTCATTATTTGAATTGGTTATGCAAATATCTAAGTTGGTAATAAATTCTTTTCCTTGGTGTAAGGAAATACAAAATTCCACACCTTTATTGACCTTCAGGCTAACGTTTCCCATATGTAAGTTTGTAAACTCGCGCACAAGAAAAAGTCCTACCGTAGAACGTGTATTTAAGCCATCCGCCTGATGACGATTAGAATCAAAAACATGGGAAGCCATATTTTGTGAAAATTGTATACCAGAATCTTTGATGTATATATTGACCATCCCGGCAGGATCATCTTCTTCTATTTTCACCTGTATTTCCCCATTTTGAGGTGTGCTTTTAAATGCGTTCGAAAGCAGGTGAAAAAAAACATTGTCCATCATATTCCTGTCAATATAAAGCACTTTGTCTTTAGAAAAAGTGTCCAGTTTATATGTTATGGATTTTGAAATGCTTTCTTCCTTAAAATCGTTAAATACACCTTCTAGAAAATCATAAATATTAGTCTTACTAACACGGAGTTGAAAAGATCCAGTTTCTAATCTACCGAGATCGAAAATCTCATTATTAAGGCGTAAAAGTCGTTTTGAATTACTAATTAATACAGCATAGTCATAACCCAAATTTCCAGTGCCACTTGCTTTTGATTTAATGATAGAATAAATCGAATTGGTGATTAATGTTATGGGCTCTTTAAATTCTTGATATAGAGAATAGTATAGATTAAGTTTTGAATCATTATTCACCTTAAGTCTTTTAGCGAAACGTTCAATCTGATTACGTTGAATAGATATCTTCTTATTCTTAATCTCTAATCTCTTTTTTCCACGTCTTATTTTAAGAATAAGGTAGATCGTATAGGATGTGAAGATTATGATGGTAATTAAAAGCACAACCATAATTTGAATAAAATTACGCTGATCGCTAGAGGTTATCATCTGATTTTTAATGATTTGCTGCTGCCTTTCAATATCGTTTTGCTGTTGATTGAGCTTATTAAATTGATTTTGCATCAAGTCAACATTTACAGAATCTATCACAACGGTTTTTAAAATGTTATTTTTACTAACGATTTCGTCTTTAATAAGATCCCGCGCAAGCTTAATAGCTTCACTCCCTCCGGTGGGATAAAGGATTGTAGCCGCAAGTGCGCCATCCTTAACCATCTGAATTCCTTCGGTAGGACCGAATAACCCATCAACACCTATAAATTTAATTTGATCTTCCAGTCCCCTTTCCTTAGCTACTTCTATTGCGCCTTGTGCCATGCGATCATTATGTGCAAAAATGAAATCCACTTTTTCATGGGAATCAAAAAACCTGTTTAATTCTTCTTTTATTGAAGATTTTTCCCAATTACCTCTAATGAAATTAATTTGCTTAATCCCACTTGCCGTTAATACTTCTTTAAACCCAAAACTACGTTCTTGCGCTGGCGATGAGCCTTCCATTCCTTGTATTTCAAGAATATTCTGAGTTTTAATATCCTTCGAATTTGATATTATATACTTTGCGGCATTTTTCCCTATCTCATTGTTATCGGCCCCCACATAAGCGGTATACTTATTCCCCTCAATCTTTCTATCTATTATGATCGTAGGGATACCTGCATCCATAGCTCTCTCTATTGAGGCTGTTATGGGTAATGATTGAATAGGAGAGACGATCAAGATATCTACATCTGCAGCGATAAGGGCGTTAATATCCTCTATCTGTTTTTGAACATTATTCTTTGCATCGCTTATTTTCAAAATTAAATCTGGATTTAACGAGGTTTCTATTATCATAGATTTATTCATCTCGCGCCTCCAATTATCTGATGTCATGGCCTGAGAAAATCCAATTTTATACACAGGTTCTCGATCTACACGAGAGCACGATACTGTCAACCATGAAAAAAATGTTAAGGTAAGTATGATCTTTAGATAGGAACCAATCATTGTTTTGTTAATTAAATAGTTAATAAGCTATTAATTATTCTATAAATTACTACATTTTTTATTTCTACATATAAAGTCGCTAAAGTAAATAGGAAATTTCTAAAATAGTACTTCTGCAAAATTTAAGTTCCTTGCCTTTTAATATTAAATTTTTGCGGTTAATATTGAAAGAAACAGAATATCTCCAATCTGTTGCAATTCAAAAATTCTATTAATAGTAGGAATAGAAAGGTAATTTCAATTCATATTAATTGATAAAAATCAGAAAAAAGAACTTAGAAGCACGCTTTTGATATTAACAAAAAATCTATGTGGATTAAGATTGCACTTTTGTGATTTTGAGGCTAGCGGCAAGGCAAAGATTAAATTTGAATAAAAAGTAATATATGAAGTAGCCTTCGGAAGTACCAAAATATGCTATCTGGAATATTTTGAGAAAAGTAATCAGGACACTGGTCACGAACTTACTTTTTTTGGAACTACGCTAAATAAGTATACCAATTGTTTAACGAATGGTTTTAATGCAATATTTGTGTTTGTGAATGACACTCATGACCGAAAAATTATCAAAATACCTTCAGAAAATAGCGTAAAACTCATCGCACTGCGTTTTACCGGATTTAATAACTTAGATCTGGAAGCAGCCCGATAACTAATAAAAATTATACGTGTGTCTGGATATTCGCCTTAAACTCTTGCCTAACATGCGGTTACTATAATCCTAACCTTGAATAGCAAAAACTATAGAGCTAACCAGGTTAGAAAAAATAACTTTTCTTTGAAACGATTAATTGGTTTTGATTTGTACAGCTAACCGTGGGCCTTCTTGTTACCCGCACTATTGGTATAGCATTTCTAAAATCCTATTGTGATTTGGCTATAAAATCCTTGCTTATGATATTAAACCTGCCTACCTGCTCAAAAAAATAGGCATTTCCTATCTAAACTATTCAAAAATTACTTTCTGCGTCTGACAGCATCGCGTTGCATTGCTACGCTAACAACGAAACGCATCACCTGCTTAATGCAGAAGCTTTTTAAATGTATGAAAACCGTAGTGGTAATCCATATCAGCCACGGTACTTTAATAAACACTAGTGTAGCAGTAAATACATTGAAAAATGAAAAACCGTGTTAGCTGGGCATTGATATAAATGAGCAGAAATCTCGTCTGTTTCTCAAGGATCATTACGAGATCGTAAATAAAGATGATAATTTTCTTCGGCTACTCTATTGCCCTAACGTATCACAGGCGATCACGAATTTTTTTTACAAAATAAGCATTAAAATAAATTGCCACTGTAATACTTCAATTCTCGCGATTTTGAAGAAAATATGGATCTCAAAACGAGGTCAAAGCAAGTTTAATATCTTGTTCTGCTATCTTTTAATTTTGCGCCCAAAGTATTCAGCTAAAAGAACCTCTATCAAATCAATGTTTTCAGCTTTCAAAAAAGATTTTTTTTCGAAGTTCAAACTATATTCAAAAAAATAATTATGGTTGAATTCTAACAAACTTCCCAGAATTAAACGGACAATATTTGATTTAAAGGGATTATTTGCTGTTAGTTTCTCCAGCTATTTTACTAACGGTCTGTAGTATGGACAAGTAATAAAATTGAAGAATATACAGTGATTCAACTATTTTTAAACAACTTCAGATCGATATGTAAGAGTTAAGAATACAAGTTTGAAACATTATAAAAATTGAAACCCTTCATTCCTTGAAAACCTTCCCCACATTTATGGTATCATTGACATTTGCCAATAGATCCTTTATTTCAAATGGTTTAGCTATAAAATTAGTTGCTCCAGCTGCGATACAGCTTTTTTTGGCGTCAGTAAGTGCGGACATCATGAGAATAGGGGTGTTGGAAACCCTATCCGTTTTCCTAATTTCGGCACAGATATCGGTCCCGTCTATTCCACTCAGTAATTTATCCATCAAAACCAGGTCAAAATCATCTTTCAGAAGGTTGTTGACCGTTTTATCGCCCATCCTTATAAGTTTTACATTGTAACCATTCAATTTAAGTAATTCACAGATCATAAGACCTAGGTTGTGGTCGTCCTCAACCAGTAAAATTTTGTTCATTTGGGATATTTTGGTACGAAATTAATTATTTTCAGTTTGCTTTAGAATAGTCTCAATCTTTGAAAACAAGTTCTTAAGCTCGAAGGGTTTGGCTATAAAGTCTATAGCCCCGGCCTTTAGACAATTTTTTTTGACTCCAATGTGGGCAGACATCATCAGCACAGGTACTTGACCGGTAGTTTTATTTTCTTTCAATTCCCTGCAAACCTCCATACCGCTGGCCTCAAAAATGAACTGATCTAAAAGAACCAGATCAATGGCACTGCGCAAGATATTGGATGCCGTTTGCTCCGGTCTGCTGGAGATCATTACGTAATAACCATGAGACGTAAGTACGAATTTCAGCATTTCCCTTATGATACGGTCATCATCAACCACCAAAATCTTATACACTTTCGCTAATTTTCACTTCTGTTTTACTATGCACAGGAAGTGTGAAAATAAATTCTGAGCCCTCTCCCTTTCTGCTTTTCACTTTGATCAAACCATCATGTCGCTGTATGATCTCCTGCGCCAAATAAAGGCCGATCCCAAAACCTGAATACGTTTCCTCATCCTTTCCGCTTACGCGGTAAAAACGTTTAAAAATGTTCTGCTGATCCTTTTTTGCGAGTCCAATCCCATGATCCTTAACACTCACAGATACGGTATTATCGTTCGCCTGAAAAACCTTGATTTTAATCTTCCTGTCATCTGGTGAGTATTTAATGGCATTGGTGATAAAATTGATGAGCACCTGCCCTATCCGATCCCTATCTGCATTGACCTCGCAATTGGTTTCTTTTTGCAAAGTTAGAAGGGTTTCCTTATGCGCGTATTTGATATCTTGAATGGTATTTTCAACTAGCTCATTTATACTAAAAACCTGCTTTTGTAAAAGGAGCTGGCTCTCTTCAATCCTATTCAGGTCCAACATTTCAGAGATCAACCTGGTCAATCTTTTTATTTGATTATCTATACGCTGCAGGGAAGGTTTTATGGGCAGGGAATCCCATTGAATTTCGGTCTCTCCATCCATCAAGCTCAACAAAAGCTGTGTGTAGCCCTTTATAGAGGTAATTGGGGTTTTGAGTTCATGGCTTACCATTTTTAAGAAATCCTCCTTACGTTTTTCCTCCTCTTTTAATTTATGTATTTCGGTATTTGCGGCCAACCACATAAAGATTTTCCCTGTCTCATCCTTTACGGGAATGGCACGTTTGAGGTGCCATTTGAAATCTCCATTTCTGTCACGAATTCTTAATTCCATTTCAAAATCTGCCCCGGTTTTCACTGCGTTCATCCAGTTTTGTTCAACTGCGTGAAAGTCATCTGGATGTACCAAATTTACCCAGCCCTCTTCCTTTAGCTTTTTCATGTCCCATCCCGAATAATCTGTCCAGCCCTTGTTGTAATAGAACACTTCTCCGTCAACGGTCGCATTGGAAATCATGTCCGGCACCAGATCGGTCATTTGGCGGTATCTGGCCTCGCTTTCCCTTATCTCTTTATTAAATTCTGCCTGTGCGGTGACCTCGTTGGCAATGATCGCCACCCCTACAATATTTCCGTGAATGTTGCGCTGGGGCTGATGCACAAAATTATAATAAGAGCGTTCCCTTTTTCCGCCCCGCACCAGGGTAAATGGCATTTCATGGGCCTGATAGGGGTTTCCGCTTTTATAAACCTCCCGCAAATTGTCGCCCAATCCCTGTTCTTGAAGTTCTGGTACCGAATCCAGGTAGGGCTTTCCAATGATTCCCTTCCCTTTTCCCAATTGATCCAAAATGGCGTCGTTTGCCACCGTAAGTATGAAATCCTCCCCTTCCAGAATAGCGATCAGGGAGGGTGAAGAATGGATCATCTCGTGATAGCGATTTACGCTTTCCAGTAGTTTTTCTTCGGCCTGCCTGCGCTCGGTAATGTCTTCAACTATGCCACTGAGCCGGTAAGGTGATTGATTTTCATCAAAGTAAGCCTGGGCCTGGGCCCTGACGATCTTTTCTTTAATGTCACCCCGTCCTGCTAAAGTATAGGTAATATCATAATACCCACCGGATGAGAATTGCAGGGCTTCCTGAATGGCCGCGCTCACCCTTTGGCGATCACCTTCGGCAATGGCATTTATGGCAACCTCGAGTTCCATATCATCTTTAGGCTGCAGCCCAAACCATTCCCTCAACCTATTGTTTCCAATCAATTTATTGGATATGGGATTATAATCATAAGTACCCAAATGGGCGGCCTCGATCGCAAAAAATAAACTGTCCCTGCTTTCTGCAACGTTTTCCAAGGCTTGCTTTCGCAATGTGACATCCTCAATGGCCAAAAGGATCATTTTCTTGGCTCCGTTCTCTCGTTTTATCTCCCGGGCATTCAAGAGCATGGTCCTCTCCCCAATGGACTCAAACGTGTGGGTCATCTCGTAATCGACAAGACTTTCTTTTTCCGGGAGCATCTCCTCCAGCAGGTCACGCAATGTGGGGATATCCCATTGTTTATTACCCAGTTCGTAGATCAATTTACCCTCGGTTTCGGTTTCCCCCACCTGAAAGGTTTTATAAAAAGAACTGTTTGCGGAAATGACCTTAAGGTCCTTGTCAAGCACCAATAAGGATTCCCGTATGG
Source organism: Flavobacteriales bacterium (assembly GCA_038199845.1). Taxonomy (GTDB): domain Bacteria; phylum Bacteroidota; class Bacteroidia; order Flavobacteriales; family Flavobacteriaceae; genus Leeuwenhoekiella. The sequence goes on along the minus strand of JBBPYO010000424.1, from coordinate 1,159 downwards.
TAGAAATTATGGCCTCGGCAAAATTGCGTTTCTCGGTGACCTCCTCGTTTAGGTCAATGAGCTCCTGGTTGATCAGTGTGATCTCTTTATTGGATTTTTGCAGTTCCCCCTTATTGGTTTCCAGCGCATCATTTAGGCTTTGAAGCTTCTCACCTGCACTCAGTAATTCCTCATTGGCAGCTTGCAGCTCTTGATGGGCGGTTTCCTGATCTGTCGCTATCGACGTCATGTTGCCACTTCGTTTACTGTTTTTTGGTATAGGACGCGGACTGAGTTTTAACAACCCGTCCCAGACCAGCAATATCTTATTACTGGGAATGATGTAAATATGGTCTGCCGTTACTTTAAGGCCATCAGTAATCTCGGACACCGGTAGTTTAGTGACTTTTTGCAGTTGCTCTGGCAGAAGGTTTCCCTGAGTGGGATCAAAAGGCTGTACCAGTGCATAGGCAACTCCCGAGCCCTCTGGGATTGCACTTAGGACTTTGTTAAATGCCTCCAGGCCACCATTATAAACACCTATCCGCACAACTGGAATATCGCTTGCTAAATTTTTGGAGGGAATAACTGTTTTAACTTCATTTTCTGGCATCCGTTAAAAATATGAATAATATCCCTTAAATACACTATTTTAACCATTTTGATATGTTTTTTTCACAAAAATAGTGTTAGGTTAAATCATTGAGAAATAGGAGTTATCAGATGAAGTCATGAAATTTTCGCTTATTGTTTTTCAGTACTATAATCGGTTTTTGGAGAGAAAAATCTTGATTGTTTTAACGATTTATTGAAGTAATTTATCTTGAAATAGGGTTATTTTGAGAGTGAATAAGACCGTTTTTTGAGCGATTTTACCTGTTTTTAGGCGTTTCCCTGCGGGTCCGGCTTTAATTATACGACTTTGAACGATTTTTGGGCGTTTCCCTGCGGGTCGGACTTTAATGGTATAACCTTCTGTTGGTCTTGGGCGTTACCCTACGGGGCGGGCTTTACGTTGCAATCTTTTTGCGAAGGGCAAAAAGGATTTCCGCTTCAATCCCTAACGCAAAATTCAATTTGATATAATGTTTTGTCTTTCAGCAATTTAATTGAATTTTTCGAGATGAAAATTTGGATTTTATGAATTATTTATTGAGGCGATTTATACTCAAAAAGGGAT
>JBBPYO010000423.1:0-2164 GCA_038199845.1 Flavobacteriales bacterium | reverse complement strand
TACCGGTGTGATCATCGCACCATAATGTCCATCTCGGTCAGTGTACGGTTCGCGTAAAGCCGCACCGCGAGAGCCCAGAGCGCCATCGCCATATACTTTTATGGAGCGCACATTAAGTTTATCGGTCTTTAAAATTCCTTTTTTGAGAAAATAATCGCGGTCTGCCGGGGTGTTGCTCACCATTGCATAAATACGCATCTTCAGCGCTCCGGCCTGTTGCAGGCTGTCTATAAGTTCAATGGTTTCACGCGAAATACCAGCATCATCTACGGTTGTAAGTCCATAGTTAAAACAATATTCTTCGGCGTCCTGAAGGGCTTTTATTTGTTGGTTTCGGCTCATCGTTGGCATGATCGCATTAATTAAATCCATCGGATTATCAATGAGAACTCCAGTAATTTCTTCGTTTTCTTTAACTATTTCGCCTCCATCAACTTTGGTTTTCGCATCTATTTTTGCTAGGTCTAACGCTTTTTGATTTGCCAGATACGCGTGACCATCTACGCGTTGCAATACCACCGGAATATCGGGGAAAATGGAATCCAGCTCTTTTTTAGTTGGAAAGATTTTGGTTTCCCAGTCATTCTGGTCCCAACCGCGGCCATAAATAAAGTCGGATAGTTTTTCTTTCTGAAAAGCAACTACGCGCTGGAGGACTTCGTCATAACTGGTTGTGCCAACAAGGTCAACCGACTGTAAATTAGTGCCAAAGCCGTAAAAATGACAATGCGCATCTATAAAACCGGGATAGATTATTTTACCCTTGCCATCTATTTTTTGCTCCGCATCATACGTGGCATTGATTTCTTTTGAAGTGCCCACGGCAATAAATTTTCCGTCTTTAACGGCAAAGGCCTCCGCTTTTGAAAACGCGTTATCAACGGTGTAGATCGTAGCGTTAGTAACGATCAAATCGGCTTCCTGTTTATCATTTTTAGAACAGGAAACAATAAATACGCTTAAAAGCGCGAGGTAGAGGTATTTCATAAATGGAATTGTTTTTGCGAAAATACAAAAACAGCAGATACCATTTTTAAAATTCCCCACCCAGCCTCCCCAAGGGGAGGAGCAATGAGGAGTTAACGAAAAGGTTCCCCCTCTTATGGACTTGCATCCGACGACCGGGAGGGAGAGGAATACATTTGGGGAGGAATTACCAATCAAATTTATAGGTCGCTCCCAGCAAAGCTTGAATACCCTGCACCGGAGTGTTCAACCATTTTTCATAAGAGTTGTCCAGCATATTGTTCACCCGGCCAAAAACCGAAAGCTGCTCATTAAAGCGGTAGCCCAAATGAACATTAGCATCAAAATAGCTGTCTAAAGTCACAGTAGCACCATTAGTGCTTACAAAAGGACCGGTAATGGCCGTTTGATCCATACGTTCACCCATTAAAAATAGCGTTGTCCCGGCGTACCACTTTTCAGAAATCTGATAATCTCCAAAAAGAGAGGCTTTATAGTCTGGTCTGTTCCAGGCTTCAGCAAGCGCATCTGTATTATAAGAGAAATACTCCGCGTTTAAGCGTAATTTAAAGTTGCTATTTACATCGGCATTTATCTCTCCAAAAAAGGAAACAGTTCTTACATCGTCATAAACCACCCCAAAGGAGTTTCCATATTGATAATCTTGATTGCCTAAATTGCCATCACCATCTTCATACCGCGGGTTGTTCAGAAAAAAGGCCTCGTTATCCTGAGCGCCGTAACTTCCTCGTAGATTATAGCTCAACGCGTTAGATAATTTCCCCTTTACACCAAAGAAGGCATTGTATTTTTCATTTGTGGGTGACATATTCAGTAATGTGGGCGATACAAACGGATTTTGTTGTGTGAAATCGCGGTAACTGTTCTGTTTGAGTCCACCTTCTACACCAGCGTAAGGCGTAAAATATTCATCGGCGAGACGGTAAGAAGCAGAAACCTGTGGATAGAAATAAAAATCGGTAGTGCTATATTCGGTGTCCAGGTCTACCGCGACCGTTATGCCCAGATTTAAAGTCAAATTATCCCGAAGCACTTGGAGCGATGGCGAACCTGAAATTAGTAAATGGCTGTAATTGATCGCCTGTGAGTTGTTATAATTACGTTCAAATTTACCGTTCACATAATCAGCCTTAAAATTAAGATTGATTTTCTCATCTGTAATGGGGAATTCGATTTT
>JBBPYO010000422.1:0-2372 GCA_038199845.1 Flavobacteriales bacterium | reverse complement strand
TTTTTTTGACTTAAAATGGGCTGCCCTAACTGCTTTCATTATAGTATTATCCTCTTCGTTTAAAATAACCCAGTAATTTTTTTACAGAACTATCATCTGTGCGCACATCAATGACACCGGCGCCACTTCGGGTAAAACTTTCACGGTAATAATGCACTTTATCCTGATAGAATTTTGAATAATTGTCCCGTACTTTTCTACTTCCCGTATTTACGAGCATGAGTTCGCCGGTCTCTTCATCCTCCATTTGCACCACGCCCAGACTGGGAATAGCCTCTTCATGCCGATCATAAATGCGAATACCTGTAATATCGTGTCGTTTTGCCGCGATTTTTAACGTATCACGGTAATCTTCCGCAATAAAATCGCTAAGCACAAAAACAATCGCTTTTTTCTTCATCACGCCCGATAAAAATTTCAGCGCCTGCGCTACATCTGTCTTTTTGCTTTTAGGTTTGAATTCCAGCAGCTCGCGGATAATGCGCAACACATGGTATTTTCCTTTCTTTGGTGGAATATACAGTTCGATCCCATCCGTAAACAGAATCAAACCGATTTTATCATTATTCTGAGTGGCGGAAAATGCCAAAGTAGCGGCGATTTCGGTCACGATTTCCGATTTAAACTGTTGATCTGTACCAAAAAATTCAGAACCGCTGACATCGGCCATGAGCATCATGGTAAGTTCGCGTTCCTCTTCAAAAACCTTGATATACGGCTCACTGTAGCGCGCGGTGACATTCCAATCAATATTCCGAACATCATCACCAAATTGATACTGCCGCACTTCGCTAAAAGTCATTCCACGTCCCTTAAAAGTGGAATGGTATTCCCCACCAAAAATGTGATCAGACAGCCTGCGTGTCTTGATCTCGATCTTGCGTACTTTTTTAAGAAGTTCTTTGGTATCCACGGTTCAGTTTGCAGTTTTCAGTCGCAGTAAGCAGTTAGTAATTCATCGTTTTCAAACACAGTTTGTAGCATTTTTCGGCAACGGACTAGCTGCCCACTGTCACTGCCCACTGAGACTGAATTATGGTACTTCAATCTCGTTTACGATCTTGTTGATGATTTCTTCAGTGGTGACGTTTTCGGCTTCTGCTTCGTAAGTAATTCCAATTCTGTGTCTTAACACATCGTGTACGATAGCGCGCACATCTTCTGGGATCACATAGCCCCTTCCGCGGATAAATGCATAACATTTTGCCGCTGTCGCCAGATTTATACTTCCCCTGGGAGAAGCACCAAAACTGATGAGCGGCTTAAGATCAGAAAGCTTGTATTTTTCTGGATAGCGCGTTGCGAAAACAATGTCAAGAATATACTTTTCGATCTTTTCATCCATATATACTTCCCGAACCGCCGCCTGAGCCCGCACAATCTGCTCTACCGAAACAACCGGATTCACCTTCTCATAGTCACCTCTAAGATTCTGACGTACAATCAATTGCTCGTCAGCCAATTTAGGGTAATCTATGACGGTTTTCAACATAAATCGGTCCATTTGCGCTTCTGGCAAAGGATACGTTCCTTCCTGTTCCACGGGGTTTTGTGTGGCCATTACCAGAAAAGGTTTGTCCAGTATAAAAGTCTCATCACCAATGGTCACCTGTTTTTCCTGCATGGCTTCAAGCAGCGCACTCTGCACTTTGGCCGGCGCTCTGTTAATCTCATCTGCGAGCACGAAATTGGCGAAAATAGGCCCTTTTTTGATACTGAAATCACTCAGTTTCATGTTGTAGATAAGCGTTCCCACCACATCCGCAGGAAGCAGATCTGGAGTAAACTGAATCCGGCTGAAAGATCCGTGTACCGCTTTTGAAAGCGTATTGATCGCTAGCGTTTTTGCCAGTCCGGGAACTCCTTCGAGCAAGATATGGCCCTGACCTAAAAGTCCGATGAGCAGCCGCTCCACCATATATTTTTGCCCTATGATGACCTTATTGATCTCCATAGTGAGCACTTTTACAAAGGCACTCTCGCGCTCTATTTTTTCATTAATGGCACCTATATCTACCGGATTACTGGTTTCTTCCATGACAAGTATATTCTTTTAACGGATTTTTCAACTTTGCAATTTTCGTTTTTATTACGCAACGCCTTGTTAACAGCAGGTTAAATAACCATTAGATAACACGTATTAAGCGTTCATTTTCTAATTTCAAAATCCTATTTTTAGGAAAGCGAAATTTAGAAATAATAGCACGTTTTTTCAAGGATTATCAAGGTTTGTGACAAAAGGATTTGAGTAAGGTAAATGATCATCCTTCCATTTGCGCATCTAATATCACAAAACAGCCCAAAACAAGATCTCAAAGTTAAGAATAATGACACGCACTGTTTGATTTTATAAAACGCATTAAAATCCCCAC
>JBBPYO010000421.1:0-5146 GCA_038199845.1 Flavobacteriales bacterium | reverse complement strand
ATTAAGAAATTCCCCTTTGGCATTAAGCAATTTAAGCGCGTTCCATTGTTTGGGATTGTGCGATGCGGTAAGAATTATTCCGCCGTCAGCGTGTTCCATTGGGACGGCAATTTCTACGGTGGGCGTTGTGGAAAGGTCAAGGTCTATCACATCTATTCCCAAGCCGTTCAAAGTATGCATCACCAATTGCTGGATCATATTGCCCGAAATACGTGCATCACGGCCTATGACCACTCGGTAACTATCCTTGTTGCGCTGTTGTTTGAGCCATATTCCATAAGCTGCTGCATACTTGACAGCATCTAAAGGAGTTAGGTTCTCACCGGGTTTGCCACCTATGGTTCCGCGTATTCCAGATATTGATTTTATTAAAGTCATCTATTGCGTTTTTTATAATTTAAAATCTGCTTTTACATCTGCTAAGAAAGCCCTAAAATAAAATTTACTTGGCAACTCTTCTATTTTATTTGACTAATATGTTCAGAAATTGGGCATTTAGCATAAAAAAACGCCATATTTAAGGCGTTTTTTTATAATTGAATCAGTAATCTCGCAGCAAGCTCGAGACAGACGATTCATAAATAATTAGATTTTCATGCTACCAGATCTAATAATATAATCTAGTTGGCGCTTTTATGATTAATACATTTCTCTACCGGAAAAATGAAAAGCACCTTCAATAGCCGCATTCTCGTCGCTATCGCTACCATGTACGGCGTTTTCGGACATTGAACTGGCATATAATTTTCTGATTGTTCCTTCAGCAGCATCTGCCGGGTTTGTTGCTCCTATAAGCGCCCTAAAATCTTCTACGGCGTTTTCTTTCTCTAGAATTGCGGCCACAATGGGACCACTGGTCATAAATTCTACAAGTTCGCCAAAAAATGGGCGCTCTTTATGTACCGCATAAAAAGTCTCTGCGTCCTGCTGACTCATAGTGGTGAGTTTCAACGCTACAATGCGAAAACCTGAAACGTTTATTTTTTCTAAAATTGCACCTATATGCCCGTTTTTTACTGCATCGGGCTTAATCATGGTGAAGGTCTTATTTGTTGCCATTTGTTGCTTTTTATAGTTCCACTACCGCGGAATTTGGTTTTTAAAAATCGGTGCAAAAATAGTGTTTTCAACTAATCTGACACTATTCTTTACTTATTATTAAATCTCCGGTTTGCGACATTTCTTTAAGTGTGATTTTGCGCTGCAATTATCGGAAAAACGATCGTATATATGGTATTTTTGATTTTATGTCACCCACAGATTGTAACGTATAAATATTTTTCCAAACTCTTTCAGCATGTTTTTTTGGATAATCCTGATCATCTATATAAACTTTTCCTTAAGAGGTTTTGGGTGTTCCCCTGCGGGTCTGGCTTTACGTTGCAATCTTTTTGCTCGTTCCTCTCAAAAAGGATTTCCACTGCAATCCTTAACGCAAAGTTGATTTTCGTAAAAAATGGCCGTTTTTTAATGAAATATGCCGTTTTTCGACCATTTTCGGCTGTTTTTCAACATTTTACCATCCGCTCGGAGTTCTAAAGTTTTTTTAAATGAACTCCATTTTAATTTACAATTCTTGACAAATCTGGCGTTGTCTTAAAATTATAGCTCTTTAAATATATCAGACTCCTCTGTTAAAATGTGCATTTCAAAAGACTGAATCTAGAAGAAAGCCCCATTTTATACACAATATGCTTTCTTTTAAAGTTGTAAAATTAAGATCGGTATTTTAAATGCAACGTATTAAATTGTAACTTTGCCCCGTATGGAACAAGATGAAATAAACCAACTGAAAGCGCTGCTTTCCACCCCAAAAAAAATTGTTATTGTGCCGCATAAAAATCCTGACGGAGATGCTTTGGGTTCTACCTTGGCGCTCTATCAGTATTTGAAAAAAAGCGGCCATGACGCAAAACTTATTGCACCAAATGATTATCCTCAGTTTCTGAAATGGTTGCCCTTTGAAGAAAAAGTGATAAAGTTTGATCAACAGAATACGCTCGCCGTAAAACTTATCGAAGAAGCTGATCTTATTTTTACTCTCGATTTTAACCATTTGAGCCGTACCGGTGATATGGAAAAGGTTCTGACTGATGCCACGGCAGCTTTTATTATGATAGATCATCACCAGCAGCCAGACGATTATGCGGAAGTTACATATAGTGATGTGCATATTTGCTCAACCTGCCAGATGGTTTACCACACACTTGAAATGCTCGACGCCACCGGAAGCATCGACGCAGATATAGCTACTTGTCTTTATACGGGTATTATGACGGATACAGGATCGTTTCGATTCCGATCTACTTCATCACTTACGCACCGCGTTATTGCCCAGCTTATCGATAAGGGCGCGGATAATGCATTTATACATCAGCAAATCTATGATGCTAACAGCCCCAAGCGTATGCAATTGCTGGGAACGGCACTCAGTAATTTAAAAATATTACCTGAATTTAAAGCAGCCTACATAACCCTTACTCAAGAAGAGCTGGACGCACACAATTATGAAAAAGGCGATACGGAGGGTTTTGTAAATTATGCACTCTCGCTGCAGGATACTCAGCTTGCCTTGATATTTATTGAAAACAAGCAAGAAGGGATTATCAAAATATCACTGCGCTCTGAAGGCGACTTTTCAGTGAATGAAATGGCACGCGAGCATTTTCATGGTGGTGGTCATATTAATGCCGCGGGAGGGCGCAGCGATCGCTCTATGACCGAAACGGTTGATTATTTTATTAGTATATTGTCCCAGTACAAATATGCCTTAAATGCGTAACGCACTTTACATCCTGCTTTTGTTCGGCCTGACCTGTTGTAAAACTCCAGAAGCCAGACGTCCAGTTTCACAAAGTTCTGGCTCTTACATAGATGCCTCTATTGAGCGAAACAAAAAAATGAACAAAGCGGAAGAAAATGCTATTTTAAAGGTCATAAAACAGCATCCAGAAAAAGAATATATTGCTTCAGCAGATGGTTTCTGGTATGCATACGAGGTTCAGACCAAAGACAGTTTAAAGCAAAAAATGCCTGAATTAGGCGATTTGGTCTCTTTTGATTACAATATTGAGTCTATATCCGGAAAAGAAGTAGTTTCAAAAAAAGAACTGGGCACACAAACCTATCAGATAGATCAGAGCAATCAAGAACTTATTCCCGGCTTGCGCGCTGGTATCAAACTTATGAAAGCAGGAGAAACCGTAAGTTTTCTCTTTCCCTCTCATAAGGCTTTTGGCTATTATGGCTACGAAAATAAGATAGGAAGTAACCGACCTATAAAATCAACAGTGACCCTAAAATCCATTATCACAAAAAATCAGCAAGAACAATGATGAATAAAAATGTATTTATAGTATTGGCGCTCCTTTTTACAATGTGGGGCTGTGAAGATAAATATCCAGATTTAAAAGATGGTCTGTATGCGGAAATTGTGACCGATAAAGGAACAATGATCGCAGAGCTTTACTTTCAAAAAACCCCGGTTACCGTGGGCAGTTTTGTTTCTCTTGCCGAAGGAAACAGTGAAGCGGTGGATTCTTCCTATAAAGGAAAGCCTTTTTATAATGGTCTTACTTTTCACCGAATTATTAAAGATTTTATGATACAGGGCGGCGATCCAGAAGGCACCGGCAGTGGCGGCCCAGGTTACAAATTCTTTGATGAGCTGCGTCCAGATCTGCGCCACGACACAATAGGTGTTCTTTCTATGGCAAATTCTGGATATGGAACAAACGGAAGTCAGTTTTTTATTACCCATGCACCTACTCCACATTTAGATGGTTATGATATGGAAGGTAATATGAAAAATTGTGAAAATCCACGGATAGGTTGCCATACTGTTTTTGGTAAGCTTGTAGAAGGTTTTGACGCATTAAATGCCATCGCGAATATGGAAGTGCCCAATCCACAGGATGGTAAACCCGCTTCTCCCGTAACTATTGAGGAGGTAAATATCATTCGTAAAGGTAGAGATGCCCGTAATTTTGATGCCGCAGAAGCTTTTAAGAAAGGTATGGACACAAAAAAAGAGGAAGATGCTGAGGCGGCTCAAGAACTGACTTCAAGAATGCAAGAAACCACTAGTTCTTTTGAGGAAAAACGCAAAAAAACTACGCAATTGGATAGCGGTTTATCCATTAATATAACGCAAGAGGGAGATGGGGCAAAACCCAAAATCGGCCAGACCGTACTGGTAGATTATGCTGGCTATTTTGAGGATGGACAATTATTTGATACTAACATACAAACCATTGCCGATAAATGGAATATGCAAACTAGGCCTTCTGTTGAAGAGTATCTTCCATTAGAAGTGGTTTATGGTCCGGAAGCTGGTATGATAGCCGGTTTTAAGGAAGGTCTTCAAGAAATGAAAGTTGGTGATAAAGCGACTTTGTTCATTCCGTATCATTTAGGTTATGGAGAGCGTGGTTACGCAATAATCCCACCAAAGACCAATCTCGTTTTTGAAGTGGAAATTCTTGAAATTAAATAGAAGATTTTAGACCTGACAGGGTTTTTATAGTTGATAATGAAGCTGATTTACGAATCAGAAAACCGCCAAAAATAGTCGATTTTCGACCTTTTTTGGCGGTTTTTTCAATTAATTGGAACTCTTATATTCTCCGAATAAACGGTAAAAAATGATTAAAAACAGTTGAAAATTGGTGAAAAACCCTATTTTCTACTCTGGAATCTGTTGTGAAAGGCAATGTAACGTACCAAAACCCCAAATAAGATCTATCGCACTAATACCTATAATCTCCCGATCTGGAAAACAGTTGGCGAGAATATTTAGCGCTTTACGATCATTAGGATCATTAAAAGTTGGCACAAGTACACAAGAATTTATAATCAGAAAGTTGGCATAACTTGCCGGTAAACGTAAATCCTCAAAATCAAGGCGTTTTGGCATCGGTAATGTTACAATATTAGGCGATTTTCCATTTTGCAGTTTTGAATTTTTTAGTCGGTCGAGATTATCTTGTAGCACCTTATAATTGGCATCATTTACATCATCTTCAACTACGGTTACAATCGTATTCTCATTCACGAAACGGCAAAGATCATCAATATGACCATGGGTGTCATCGCCCTGAATACCATCTCCTAACCAAATAGTATTTGAAATGCCAAAATATTCTTT
>JBBPYO010000420.1:0-5805 GCA_038199845.1 Flavobacteriales bacterium | reverse complement strand
CTGAAACTCTTCAAGTACCGGTTTTACTGTATTTTCTGGAAGATCTGCTATGCGTATATACATGAGTCCGTCTATAGCGTCATTAAACAAGGGATCGACATTAAAGGCGACCACTTTTGCATTCTGCTTGATGTATTTTTTAATTAATACCGGCACACGCAGGTTTCCGGTTTCCATCTCTTCAATGAGTTTATCCAGTTTATTGACATCATTCTCGGTTTCATCAAAGACAAACTCCTTATCTGCATCTTTAAGTTTCACCTTAAATTCTTTTTTCGGCCGAATATACTGTGCGATATAAGGATCATAGTAATGAGAACGCATAAACTCGATCATCAGCGATTTTGAAAAGCTTGAAAACTGGTTACTTATAGTTACACCGCCTATTAGGTAGTTATGTTCTGGATAGCGCAGAGTTGTATGAATTATTCCTTTCCACAATAAAAAGAGCGGCATGGGTTTTTGCTGATATTCCTTGATCACAAAAGCGCGGCCCATCTCTATGCTTTCGCCCATCATCTTATGCAGTTCAGGTTCAAAACGAAAGAGGCTCTGCGTATAAAAACCATCAATTCCATATTTTGGCAATATTTCTGATCCCAGCCCCATGCGGTATGCGCCAGCAATCTTTTTTGCTTCCGCGTCCCACAGAAATAAATGGTGATAATGCGCATCATAACGATCTAGATCACTGGGCTCATTAGTACCTTCACCCACTGCCCTAAAAGTGATTTCGCGCAAGCGGCCCAGTTCTTGCAGGATATTTGGCATTTCACTTGCTGGTGCTAGAAAAACCTCATAATTTTTAGACTGGGTGAGCCTGCGGTCATTGTCGCGCAGACTTGTTACTTCCTTTTCGATCCACTCCGCATTTCCTGATTTTGCGATCTTTTGTGGTCCCCGAGCAGCTTTCAGGGATCGGGGCAGGGTGCTCAACAAACTCTTTTTTTCAAAAGTATGTGCTAGCATATAGGTTTTACGGCGCAAGAATTCGGTGAATTCACTCAGATTTTTGTGCTCTTTTTGAGCTTTTAAACTTATGGGATTACCAATGCGTACTTTTATCAACCTATTTTTCTGCGTGAGCATTTCCGAAGGAAGTTTGGCCGTGCGTAGCGTATCGCTAATACGCGATAGCCTATAGAAAAACCGGCTGTTCTTACCGTGAAAATAAATCGGGACCACCGGTAATTCGGCTTTTTTGATCAATTTCATCGCAGCCTCTTCCCAGGGGCGATCTACGATCATTTCATCATCCCTACAGGTAGAAACTTCCCCCGCCGGAAAAATACCCAACGGTGAACCCGCCCTTAAATGAGAAAGTGCTTGTTTAAAACCACCTATACTTGATTTTATGTCTTTTTTTTCCTCAAAAGGATTGACCGCCATAACGTATGGTTTTAACGGCTCTATGCGATGCAACAAAAAATTGCCCATAATCTTAAAATCCGGGCGCTTTTCCAGCAGGAGTTTCAGAAGTAAAATACCATCTATCCCGCCTAGAGGATGGTTGCTTATGGTAATATAAGCGCCATCCTTTGGGAGACGTTTAAAATCCTCTTCGGGAATTTCAAAACGCACCTGATATTCTTCTAGGATGGCATCCAGAAATTCAACATCGCCCAGGTGCTTATTGCGGTCGTAGATTTTATTAGCCTTTGATATCTTTAATATCCGCATCATGGTCCAGCCCATAAAAGTCCCCACAAAGCCCAGTTTATCCACATTCATGGCTTGCGCGACTTCTTTTGCTGTAACTAATCCCATAGTATCTGGTTGTAAATTTTAGGCTAGAAAAACAAAGATAGCAAAAAACGGGCGCGAGGCAGATTATTTAACCACCAGTTGTGCCGTAATTCCTGCCACTTGTTTTATCAAAATCTCTTTTCCCTGCTCCGTTTTAGCTAGTGCATGTGGTGTAAAATGCCTTATGGTATAGAGATCAACTTCTTTGACCACCTCTATTTTAAAGCGGTTTTTAAGATCATCAATTAGTTTGGAAACGGAATTAAATTTATCATCTACGCAGAGCGAGAAACTGATCGCAGAATTCTGAATGAGATCCATTTTCACGCGATGCCGTGCCATGAGCCTAAAAACTTCACCAAGATGTTCTTCCAGCATAAACGAAAAATCCAAAGTGCTAAGTTTGATCAGCACTTCATCTTTCTTAAGGATAAAACAGGGACCAAAGGGTTCAATCGCTGTTCCTTGCATAATACAAGTTCCCGGTGAAGCGGGATCAAGAAATGGTTTTACATATAATGGAATCCCCTTTTGCTGCAGCGGCTGGAGTGTTTTAGGATGAATAACGGAAGCACCGTAAAATGCCAGTTCAATAGCTTCATTATAGGAAATAGTATGGAGCAAAGTGGCCTCGTTAAAATACCTCGGGTCTGCATTGAGAACTCCGGGAACATCCTTCCAGATGGTCACACTCTGAGCATTAAGGCAAAAAGCGATGATCGCAGCGGTATAATCACTCCCCTCACGACCCAGCGTTGTTGTCTTTCCAAATTTGTAATTTCCTATAAAACCTTGGGTAAGGTATGTAGAACCATTTTTTATCTGGCTTTTAAAATTTTCTTGCGTAGATTCCCAGTCCACTTTAGCTTCGCGGAAATTGGAATCCGTTTTTAAGAGCCCTCGAATATCCAACCATTGAGAAGCAATACCGTGCTGCTCTAAAACCGCGTGCAGGATAGTGCTCGACAGAAGCTCTCCGTAAGGCACCAGTTGATCATAAATAAAATCCAGATCGGTAGACTGATTAATGGTCAAAAACGACTCAATTTCGGCAAAAAACACCTCAATTTGAGCAATAAGTGCCTGTTTTTTAACTATAACCAACTGATTGATAATATCAAAATGATATTTGCGCACTTTTTCAAGCGCTTCATCTGTCAGCGTATTGTCTGTATTGTGATACGCTGCAACGACCTCTTCCAGGTCATTCGTGGTTTTGCCCATCGCTGACACGACGATAACAAGATCTTTTGCTCCGGTGTGCCGTAGAACAGAAACCACATTTTTAAGACCGGCAACATCTTTTACGGATGCGCCTCCAAATTTAAATACCCTCATTTTATAAGATTAAAAGCGAATAAAACGGTTTTTCACACGGTTTTTCGTTTTATATCTTGCCTCTATCCTTTAAGAATTTTTTCATACCTTCTTTATGCATTTGAACGGTATGCCAATTTTTCATCACATGAGCTCCAGAGGCTTCATAAAAACCTATCGCGCCGTGATTATCATCTAGAACTACCCATTCTACGCGACGCACGTCATGCTCGTTCGCAAAATGGATCACCTCGCCGTAAAGTGCCATTCCGATGCCCTCACCACGTCTGCTCTCTTTAACAACAAGATCTTCTAAATGTACTGTCCTACCTTTCCATGTAGAAAACCTAAAGTACGTGAGCGCAATACCCACAATACCTTCATCTGTTGTATCTGCAACAAAACAGGTAAAATCTGGATTTTTCCCCGTCCCATGGGCAATAAGATCATCTACGGTAACCTCGACCGCGTCTGCTTCATTCTCATGAATGGCCAGTTCATTGACCAGTCTTAAGACCGATGCCATATCACTAGCTTCCGCTTTTCTAATTGTATAACTCATCTTCTTATTTTTTTGTGGGTTAAAGATACGTTTTCAATTTTAGCGAAAACGATGTAGTAATCCGTATATTTTAGATACTTTTACCGAAAATTATAAAAATGGCGCGTAAGAATCAAACTCTCGGCGAATTTATCATCGAGAACCAAAATGATTTCAAATACACTACTGGCGAACTCTCACGACTTATCAATTCTCTTCGGCTTGCCGCAAAAGTTGTTAGCCATGAGGTTCGCAAAGCAGGGCTTGTAGATATTATTGGCGCTACCGGCGAAACAAATATACAAGGCGAAACCCAGCAAAAACTGGACATTCTGGCTAACGAGATGTTTATTAAAACACTTACCAATAGACAGATAGTGTGCGGGATTGCCAGTGAAGAAAATGATGATTTTATTACCGTAGAAGACCACAATGAGAACAATCAAAACAAATATGTTGTGCTTTTGGATCCACTAGATGGTTCTTCCAATATTGATGTAAATGTATCTGTGGGAACAATTTTTTCGATTTACCGAAGAATTACCCCAGCTGGCACGCCCGTTAAATCTGAAGACTTTTTACAGCCCGGTAATAAGCAGGTTGCTGCCGGTTATATCATTTATGGCACTTCTACCATGCTCGTTTATACAACGGGTTACGGTGTTAATGGGTTTACACTCAATCCCGCTATAGGTACTTTTTATATGTCGCATCCCAATATGCGCATTCCCGAAAATGGAAATATCTACTCAGTAAATGAGGGAAATTATGTTCATTTTCCGCAGGGCGTAAAAGATTACATTAAATATTGCCAGAAAGAAGAAGATGACCGCCCGTACACCAGTCGCTATATAGGTTCGCTGGTTTCAGACATCCACAGAAATATTTTAAAGGGTGGTATTTACATCTATCCCACCAGTTCTATAAAAGCAAAGGGGAAACTGCGGCTGCTCTATGAATGTAACCCAATGGCATTTATTGTAGAACAGGCCGGCGGTACCGCGAGTGACGGTTATAAACGTATTATGGATATTCAACCCAGCGAATTACATGAGCGTGTCGCTTTTTTCTGCGGAAGCAAAAATATGATGGAAAAAGCGGAATCCTTTATGGCGTCACCTTCTAAAAAATAGGGCTTTGCCCTATTTTATTATTTTTCCAGCAGATAGCGGTAATCGTCAAAATCTACGCCACCGCTAAAAATCTCTATGGAACGCTTAATAAGTTTTTGTGCCATTTCTGCATTCAACCCAAGGCCAATCGCGTATTTTTCAATTAAAAATCGCTCGTGATCGTCGATACCGTGATCTGCAAAAATCATCCTAAAAAGATCATGAAGACGTTCCAGGCGTTTTTCGGTCGTATTTGGTGGATTTATGGGGAATTTATTGGGATTTATGAGCACCTCGACATATTCAGATTCATCAATATCCAATTTGACTGCGAATCGTTTCAGCAGTTTTTCCTCCTCGGGGCCAATCTCTCCATCAACGGTCGCCATGTTGGCAATCGCAGCAAAGTGACCTAAATTACGGCGATGCTCCCCGCTATCAAACAAATCTGTAAAAGACATAACTAATTTTTAAGAGGTCAAATATAGGGATTTGACAGGGGCTGGGGAACTAAAATCTAATTATTTTAAGAATGAGTTAAATCGGCAAATACAGGTCAAAAATGCCCTATTTATGCATGTTATTGACATTTTATGCCTAATTTTTTCTTAATCCGCAGCTACGTTTCCTCTTCAATTCCTAATTTCAGTATTCTCTGCATGTAGTGGAAATAGTGCTATCCAACACTTAAAATATCCTATGCCTTTATTAGAATTCAACAAAAAAGGAATTTACTGTCCTCCAGCAAAAGTGTATTTAGACCCTTGGAAACCAGTAGATAAAGCTATTATTTCGCATGGTCACGCAGATCACAGCCGCTGGGGGCATAAGCACTATATTACGCACCATACAAATGTGCCCATAATTAAGCACCGCCTTGGTGATATTGAAGTAACTGGGAAAGCTTATGGTGAAAGTTTTACCATTAATAACGTAAAGTTCAGTTTTCACCCGGCCGGGCATATTATCGGTAGTTCTCAGATTCGCGTGGAGCACAAAGGTGAAGTCTGGGTGTTTACCGGTGATTATAAAACCGAAAATGACGGGGTTGCCGTACCCTACGAACCTGTAAAATGTGACACCTTTATT
>JBBPYO010000419.1:0-2987 GCA_038199845.1 Flavobacteriales bacterium | reverse complement strand
CGGCCTCGCCATTTATGGAATATGCGAGATCAGGTTCTTCTTCGGCGCGATCAACTTGTGTGTAAGCGGCAGTATTAACTATTATCTGAGGCTTAAAATCTGCAAATCGTTTTTTTATAGCTGTGGTGTTGGTAATATCAAGCTCTTTTCGACTTACAAATAGAAATTCATCTGCTGTGTTTTTTGGAATTTGGTTTTTAAGACACTGCGCCAATTGGCCGCCGCCCCCGGTTACTAAAATCCTTTTTCCACTATTCTCCATAGAGCGTTTCTACTACTGTTTTAAAATCAAGCCCTTGTTCATCTTTTGCTGAAAGAATATAATCGCCATTAACCGCTGGCCAGTCGATAGCTATTTGTGGGTCTTTATAATTAAGGGTTACTTCCGCATTTTTGTCATAATATGTATCACAGCTGTACGTAAAAGTTGTATCTGGTTGCAGCACTAAAAAACCATGGGCAAAATGGCGCGGTACAAAAAGCTGTCTGTTGTTCTCGGCGCTGAGCAAAACCTTGTAATAGTGACCAAAAGTAGCTGAATCCTTCCTTAAATCTACCACAACATCCAGCACTTCTCCTTGTATGACGTGCATAAGCTTTGCCTGACTAGAATCGCCTTTTTGCAAATGCAAACCGCGTAAAGTGCCGTAAGCCGATTTGGATTGGTTCTGTTGTACAAAATCAACCGTTAAACCGGTATTTTCAGCAAAATCCTTTTTGTTGAACACTTCAAAAAAATAACCTCTATCGTCTTCGTAAATTTCTGCTTCACAGAGCCATAAATCTGCAATTCCCGTCTCTATATAGTTCATTCCATATTGTTTAAATAGGCTCCATACGCCGATTTACCGCATTTTTCTGCCAATATTTTAAGTTGGTCGCGGTTTATATAATTCATAAGGTACGCCACTTCCTCTATATTGCCGATCATAAATTGCTGGCGGTGCTGGATGGCGCGAACAAAATCTGTAGCCTCGTCAAGGGAATCTATGGTGCCGGTATCAAACCAGGTCATTCCCCGGCTCATTACAGAAACCTGCAACTCGCCCAACTCCAAATACCGATTGTGTAAACTTGTGATTTCGAGTTCGCCGCGCGCTGATGGCTGCACCTCTTTTGCAAATTGAACCACGCGGTTATCAAAAAAGTACAATCCGGGAATCGCATATTTCGATTTTGGGTTTTTAGGTTTTTCCTCTATGGAAATGGCCTTATTGTCTTTGTCGAATTCAACCACACCATAGCGGTTGGGTTCTTTTACGGGATACGCAAAAATACTTCCGCCTTTTATATCATAGAATTTTTGCAACAGCTGAGTAAAACCGTTTCCGTAGAAGAGATTATCGCCAAGGATAAGCGTGACCGTATCCTCACCGATAAATTCCTCACCAATAATAAAGGCTTCGGCGAGACCGTTTGGCGCATCTTGAACGGCATATTCAAACGTGCATCCCAGCGCAGAACCATCGCCCAGCAACGTTATAAAACTCTGCTGATCGTGTGGCGTGGTAATGATAAGAATTTCCCTGATCCCTGCCAGCATCAATACGGAAAGCGGATAATAAATCATGGGCTTGTCATAAACCGGCAGCAATTGCTTGCTCACCGCGATAGTCAACGGAAATAAACGCGTTCCCGAACCGCCGGCAAGTATACTACCTTTCATAAATATTGTTTTTTATAATATTCTTTATAAGCGCCGCTGGTTATTGCTTGCAGCCATTCCGTATTGTCCAAATACCAGGTTATGGTTTTTGCGAGCCCTTCCTTAAAGGTAACGCTAGGCTCCCAGCCCAATTCATTTTTAAGTTTGCTCGCATCTATTGCATACCGCCTGTCGTGGCCGGGACGATCTTTTATAAAAACGATCTGCGCCGCACTTTTTCCCGGAGCGCGATTTAAGGCGTCATCCATGAGTTCGCAAAGCAGGTTTACCAGATCAAGATTGGTCCATTCATTAAAGCCACCTATATTATATGTCTGCCCTATTTTTCCCTGACGGAAAATCTGACCTATCGCCCTGGCATGATCAATCACGTACAACCAATCGCGTGTATACTTTCCATCACCATAAATAGGCAAAGGTTTTCCTTCGATACAATTGTTTATGAATAACGGAATCAGTTTTTCGGGGAATTGATTAGGACCGTAATTATTACTACAGTTGGAGATTATATACGGTATTCCGTAGGTCGCTCCATACGCCCTGACGAAATGATCTGAGCCTGCTTTTGAAGCGGAATATGGCGAATTAGGATCATACGTGCTGTTTTCGGTAAACAATCCTTCGGCACCCAGACTTCCATAAACTTCATCTGTACTGATATGGTAAAATAGTTTATCAGAAAAATCCGTTTTCCATAAAGCCAGCGCTGCATTCAGAAGATTGAGCGTTCCTATAATATTAGTTTGCACAAATTGCATGGGATTGCTAATGGAACGATCTACGTGTGATTCTGCCGCAAGATGAATGACTTTATCAAATTTATAGTTGGTAAAAAGCGTATAAATTGCCTCTGCATCGGTAATATCTGCTTTAAGGAAGGTATAATTGGGTTTTCCTTCCACATCCTTCAGATTCTCCAGATTTCCGGCATAGGTGAGCACATCAAGATTGTAAATGTGATCATTGGGATATTCCTTTAAAAAAAGCCGTACCACATGCGATCCTATAAATCCCGCACCACCTGTTATCAATATATTCATAATTGCTTTTTAATCCCTAGAAAGTGTTTTATTCTTCTAAGATATTCATTTTTGCGAAAACGGAATTCATTATAACTTGGGTTCGATATACTCTAATAAAGTGTTGAAAATTATCATTCGAGTGATTTTTGTAAAAATTATATCGAGAAAGATCATTTTCAATCGAAAAATATAGGTCTCAATACAATATTCTTCCAGAATTTCACTCGATCTCAAACGTCTTGCTTAGATCGAACTTACGCTTATAGATATTTCCGCATAAAACTTTAGGCTGCGAATAT
>JBBPYO010000418.1:0-5020 GCA_038199845.1 Flavobacteriales bacterium | reverse complement strand
GCGGCGCTAGCAACTATGAATCCCGCTTATCTCAACGACTCTTCTTATGTAAAGGGTATTATCCTTAATGATGCCGCCGGACTTGATATGTACAGTTATTTAAAAGAATATCCACCTACTGATAAAGATCATTACCGCACCACGTGGTCAGAGAATGAGCAAACCTGGTTAGAGGCATCGCCCATTAATTACATCAGTGAGCGCACTCCGCCCATGATGGTTTACGTGGGTACAAAGACGATCCCGTCAATTTTTAAATACAACGAGCTTTTTCTTATCGAGCTCAATAAAGAGCAACCTGGCGTTAAACCTATATTATTGGATAAAAAGCACAATAATATGGTCATTCAATATCTATGGCCATGGAGCAAACGATTTAATGAAATCAAAGCCTTTATGAAAGCGCAGCAATAGACTTTCTATGCAATTTTTCCCCTTTTTAAGCCATTTTCGGCGAAGATATTACCTGCAAAGAGCTATTTATATTACGCTGTCATGGACGTTTGTTTCCGTTGTGCTCTTTTTCTATGAATATTCTGTGATAGAAAGTAGTGGTAATATGTCAACGAGTTTTGACTTTGCTTCTAATCTTACCGCGACCGTGATAACCGGACTTACCGCGGGCTTATTGGGCGGCGTTTTTACTATAAACCTAATGGAAGACTGGCTGCGGAAATATCCTTTCTGGCAGGCCTTGTTGTTTATTTTTCTTGCCTACACCGTAACGGCAGCAGTAGTCACCATTTTTGGCCTAAGTTATCTGCGCGCAATAGAAATGCAGCTTCCTCCATATAATCCAGAGGTGATCAAGGAGGTTTTCGCGTTTTTCGGCACGTTTTTCTTCCTTCGGAATTACCTGATCTGGCTACTTATTGTCATATTTACCCTTATTATTCTTATGGTCAATGATAAATATGGTCCTGGGGTATTTCGGGATTTTCTGCTGGGAAAATATTTCCATCCGAAAAAGGAAGAACGCATCTTTATGTTTATAGATCTCCGCAGTGCGACCACGATCGCTGAAGAAATAGGGGAAGAACGTTATTTTAGTTTTCTTAAAGATTTTTTTAAAGATATTACCCCGGCAATTATTTACACGCGCGGGGAGGTTTATCAATATGTGGGAGATGAAGTTGTGGTTACCTGGAAACTCAAAAATGGACTTTATAAAATAAATGTGTTACGGTGCTATTTTGAGATGAAACGCATAATAGAAAAGCGCAAGAAAAAATACATCAAAAAATATGGTACCTATCCAGACTTTAAAGTTGGTGCACATTATGGCCAGGTGATGACTGGAGAAGTAGGGATTATTAAAAGAGAGATCGCATTTTCTGGAGATACGCTGAATACTGCGTCCCGTATTCAGGCCTTGTGCAATGAGAAAAATGTGGATATTCTACTTTCAAAAAAACTGGTCGATGCCTTTCCTTATCTTCCCTTCCGCTTTCAAAAGGAAGAAATAGGTCCCGTAGATCTGAAAGGAAAAACGGAAACGATAGAGCTGATCACTTTTAAACTTTCCTCTTAAAAATCAAAAAGATCGCGAAAAGATCGCGATCTATAAACTTGAAATTATTTTGTTTTCCCCGTCACGCCCAACTAAATCATATTGGCAAAGGTGAAAAACCGGTATTAATCTTCCTGAGCTAATATTTTATTTTGCTTGTACGGCCTTACAATAAGACGTGCTCCTTTATCGTAATTCCAGTAACTATAGGTCCAGTTTATTAAGGTTACAAGACGGTTTTTAAAACCTACCAGAAACCAAAGGTGAACAAACATCCACATAAACCAGGCAATAAATCCTCCAAAATGCATTCCGGCAACATCTGCTACTGCCTTATTTCGGCCTATGGTAGCAAGAGAACCTTTATCAAAATAAGAAAATGGCTTCATTTCCTCGTTTTTTGCTAATCTTTTGAGGTTTTTGGCAAGATGTTTTCCTTGCTGTATCGCTGGTTGGGCAACTTGTGGGTGTCCTTTTGGATATTCTTCAGACTGCATAAGCGCAATATCGCCGATGGCATAAATATTTTTGAAACCTTGTACGATATTAAAGGAATTAACAATGTAACGGTTGGCTTTCTCATGAAGCGCCGTTTTTTCGAAACCTGAAATAGCGGCCCCCGTAACACCGGCAGCCCAAATAAAATTGGCCGTTTGAAAACTCAAATCACCTTTTGTGGTTACTAAATTATGTTCATATTTGTCAACCATTGTTTCCAGATGAATCTGTATTCCCAGTTTTTCAAGTTGTTTCTGGGCTTTTTCTGAACACTCTTCACTGAATGGTGGCAACACGCGATTAAGACCTTCCACAAGATGAATTTCAATCTCGTTAATATCCATATCTGGATAATCGTTCTGCAACACGTGCAATCTCAATTCTGCAATTGCACCGCAAAGCTCTACCCCGGTAGGTCCAGCGCCGGCAATTACAAAACGCAATAGTTCTTTCCGTTTTATGGGATCTTCGGTACGGTTAGCCTTTTCCAGGTTTTCAAACATCATACTGCGTATGTTGAGCGCCTGTGGAAGTGTTTTCATCCAAACCGCATTATTTTCGATACTTTCATTACCAAAAAAATTCGTTTTTGTTCCAGTCGCAATAACAAGATGATCATAAGAAAGATCACCCACATCTGTACGTATTTTAGAAAGCGTAGTGTCAATATGAGATACTTCCGCCATACGGAAGAACATATTTTTTTTATTTTTGATTATTTTGCGCAACGGATACGCGATAGAATCCGGTTCTAATCCCGAAGTACTTACTTGATAAAGCAACGGTTGAAAAGTATGGTAATTCCTTTTGTCTAAAATTACAATTTGATAAGGAGACTTTTCGAGGTTCTGGGCGAGGTTCATACCACCAAAACCACCTCCTATAATAACAATACGAGGTAGTTGAGTATCAGGTATATTCATGGACGTTATTTTCGAACAAAGTTAATGGACAAACGGCTAGTTTATCCGCGTTTATAATAAATTTAGCACATCTTGTAACAACTGTAGGCTTTATACTACCTATGTAAGAGGTTGTGTTAAAATAAAATATGGGATTGACAACGTTATTGTATGCAGTAACAAGGCAAAGAAACAATATAAAATGTAGAGTTTATTTTATTATAAGCCTTAAGCCAACAAACACTTTTGGAACCAAAACTAGAAAAGCAATTTGTCGTCCTACTGGAGAAAAACCAGAATATCGTGCATAAAATATGCAGATTGTATACGAATGATGCCGATGCTCACAATGATCTGTTCCAAGAGATTTCGATCCAATTGTTCAAAGCATACCCAAAATTTCGCGGAGAAGCTAAATTTAGTACCTGGATGTATCGGGTTGCCCTGAATACAGCGATTACACTATACCGTAAGTCAAAAAAACGCATTCGTACTCAGGATTTTGATTCGGTCATGTTTAAAGTTGCGAGCGCCGACTATGACAATACGGTAGAAGAGCAATTAAAATTAATGTACGCGGCCGTAAAACAATTAAACGATATAGATAAGGCGTTAGTGTTTCTTTATTTAGAAGACAAACCGTACAGCGAGATTTCAGAAACCCTGGGCATTACGGAAGTAAATGCAAGGGTGAAAATGAACCGCGTCAAGAAAAAATTAAAGGAACTTTTAAATTCCTGATGAAGATGGATGAACTTGAACTTTTAAAAAAAGACTGGAAAAAGCAGGATGCCAGTTTACCACATATCGAGGCAAATACGTTAGATGGAATGATTCATAAACGATCTTCCTCCCTTACTCGATGGATTTTGATAATAGCCATTTTAGAATTTATATTCTGGATGATTATCAATGTGGTCACTTCTACAAAAGATGCTATTAACCATCTCAAAAGATTGCATTTGTACAAAATAGATATTGTACTAATCATACTTAATTGTAGCGTGATCTTGTTTTTTATATTCCGTTTTTATAAAAACTATAAAGACATACAAACCACCGATAATGCGCGTACGCTGATGCAAAAAATATTAAAGGTGCGCAGAACGGTAAATTATTATGTGATCTACAACCTTTCTTTTCTCTTTGTTTCCGCAATTATCCTTATGATTGCCATGTACTTTTATGATCCTATGCTCAAAAAAATACTTGAAATTTCGGAAGAAGGTCATTCTAACATTACCTCGTGGGGGCTTCTACTCTTTTCAGCCTCTTTTATCATTGTGCTTCTTGTTGTTTTCTGGCTTTTTTATAAATTGCTTTATGGAATGCTTATGCGCCGTCTAAAACGAAATTATAAGGAATTAAATAAGCTGGAGCTAAATGATTAGTTAAAATGTTTAGTTAAAAAAAATATTCAAATAAGAATAGTGGGAATTTTCGCATCATAATCTTATATTGCTAGCTCACAATCAACTATTTCAAACCTGATTTTCCCAAAAAACTAGCTAATAATGAGTCAAATTGCCAAAACTATATTACTTGCTGCATTGGGAATTAATTTTCTTTTTGTTACCGGTATTGCCATTTTCACAGAAGTAAATTTTACAGATAACTGGATTGTTTTTCTTTATGTTGGAATGATTTTAATGGGTTTATGGCTTTACACAGGAAAGGTAAAACCCAACCGCTAAAGAGGAATTTAATTCCAGCTTAGGGCAATTCTTCAAACGGGGTAGCCCTTAATTGCCAAATAAAGTAATTCTAAATACGTAATGGAATCAATATATATCCGTTAGTAATCCTAGAAGTAATTTTGATACTTCTGAATCTATATCAAAAACCGATGGAAATATTCGAAAGACGGCTTGATTTGCTTAAGAATTGACGTAGGTTCTAAGAAAAATCATTAAAAATATTGACATAATAATATCCATCTAACCTAATACTGATCAAAATAACCCTTTTGAACTAAAACCAATCTGCGTTAGGGATTGAAGTGAATCTGAATGCACCTACCGGTAGGGAACCTTTTCAGAAGGAACGATCAACATATTACATCAAAAAACCCGGCCCTCAGGAAAACGCCAAAAAACCGATTAAAAGCCTC
>JBBPYO010000417.1:0-3921 GCA_038199845.1 Flavobacteriales bacterium | reverse complement strand
TTAATATCATTTGGCGCTTATGGAAAGGCCAGGTGAAAAAACGTATTCTTTTTCTGGCGGATAGAAATGCGCTTTTGACACAAACCAAAAATGGTGACTTCTCCCCTTTTGGCAATGACATTATGCATATCATCAAAAACCGGAAAATTGATAAATCCTATCAGATATATTTTGCACTATATCAAGGTTTGACCGGGAACGAGGAATCACAAAATGCGTATAAAGAATTCAGCCGTGATTTTTTTGATCTTGTTATAATTGATGAATGCCACCGCGGCAGCGCCTCGGAAGCTTCCGCCTGGCGGGAGATTTTAGATTATTTCAGTTCAGCAACACAGATAGGATTGACCGCTACTCCAAAAGAAACGAAGGATATTTCAAATATCTCTTATTTTGGTGAACCTGTTTACACGTATTCTCTAAAACAAGGAATCGACGATGGCTTTCTAGCTCCCTATAAAGTGGTGAGAATTAGTACAACTGTAGATGAAGGCTGGAGACCAACAAAAGGATTAAAGGACAAATACGGCAATGAAATTGAGGATCGAATCTATAACCTTAAAGATTACGATCGCTCGCTCGCCATTGATGAGCGCACACAGCTGGTCGCTCAGAAAATTACCGAATACCTAAAAGGAACCGACCGCTTTTCTAAAACCATTGTTTTCTGCACCGATATTGATCACGCAAACCGAATGCGAATTGCCTTGATCAATGAGAATGCAGACCTTGTTGCAAAACATAAACATTATGTGGTAAAAATTACCGGCGATGATGAAGTGGGAAAAAGAGAGCTGGACAATTTTACGGATGTAGAAGAACGCCTTCCGGTTATTGCGACGACTTCAAAAATGCTAACGACAGGAATTGATACTAAAATGGTTAAAATCGTTGTCCTTGAGGCCAATATTGGCTCGATGACCGAATTCAAGCAGATCATCGGTCGTGGTACGCGTATAAGAGAGGCAGACGGTAAAGTCTATTTTACGATAATGGATTTTAGAAAGGCAACCAATCATTTTGCTGATCCTGAGTTTGACGGTGATCCTGTACAAATTTATGAACCAGAACCAGATGAACCTGTTGTCCCTCCAACAGAAGATGATGTAGTTGATGGCCCTGATTGCACAGATGATGAAGAGCCAGATTATCCTGAAATTGATCCACCAGATGTAGGAATCGATGACGCCCCGCACATTCCAAAAAAGTTCTTTGTAAATAACGTACAAGTGAAGGTAGCGCATGAAAGGGTGCAATATTACGGGAAGGATGGAAAACTGATTACCGAATCCCTGAAAGATTATACCAGAGAAAATATCACCAAACAGTTTGCTTCATTAGATGATTTTTTACTGCGCTGGAACAGTACAAAAAAGAAAGATGAATTATTCAGGGAACTCGCGGAGCACGGGGTATTACTAGAAGCGTTGCGAGAAGAAGTAGGGAAAGATCTTGATGCTTTTGATCTAATCTGCCATATTGCTTACGACCAACCTGCATTAACGCGCAAAGACCGGGCGGATAATGTGCGCAAGCGTAATTATTTTGCTAAATATGGAGAAATTGCTCAAAAAGTCTTGAATCGTTTACTGGATAAATACGAACAAGAAGGTATTGTTTCTGTTGAGCAAGGCTCTGTTCTTAAAGTAAAACCGTTAAATGAATTGGGTTCTCCTGTGGAACTCGTTAGGGCTTTTGGACAACATAAGGACTTTGAGAAAGCCATTGAAGAATTAGAGAACGAAATTTATAATATTGCCTGATTGAATATCCTGAATAAAATAGAACAACCGGAAGGTAGGCGTATTGAATTTAAAGAAGTAATGCCAACTAAAGCGGAATTGGCAAAAACAATTGTTTCTTTTGCAAACGACGCAGGTGGTGAACTGTTTATTGGTGTAAAAAACAATCCGAAAAGTATTACTGGTTTGCAACAGAGCCTATTGGATACTATTGAGAATCAAATTAGTAATATTGTAAATGACCAATGTAAACCTACTATTTTACCTGAAATCAGTTTTATTGAAAATATAGGCAAGTATATTATTAGAGTTTATATTCACAAAGGAAGTAGACCACCGTATTTTATCCCTTCAAAAGGAAAAGAAAAGGGAACTTACATTAGAGTTGGTTCTTCTAATAGATTAGCCAATAATGAAATTATACGAGAATTAGAAAGACAAGGGCAACATATTTCTTTCGATTCGGAATTATACTTCAATAAAAATCAGCAGGATCTACTTATTGATGATTTCAAAGAATTTTTTAAGGAAAAAACAGCTGAAGATCTATCTGTTCACATATTAAAAAAACTAGAGCTTTTTAAACAAGAGCAAGGTCAATTATTGCCAACTAATGCATTGGTATTATTATCTGATGATCAGGCTCGAAATCAAATTTTTCCCAATGCCAAGATTGAGTGTGCACGATTTAAAGGTATTATTCCCGGAACGTTTATAGATCAAAAATCCATAAACACAAGTATCGCATTGCAGCCGGAATTAGCGTATCAGTTTGTGTTGCGCCATATCTCGCAAGGAACAGAGGATTACAAAGGTGTTTATAGAAACGATCGTTGGGAATATCCCATAGTGGCAATTAGAGAAGTGATAAGAAACGCTGTAATTCATAGGGACTATTCGCTTACGGGAAAAGATATTAAAATTGCCATTTTTGATGATAAAATAGAAATAACAAGTCCAGGAAAATTATTGCCTACAGTCGATTTCAATGAAATGGACGCTGGACAATCAGATGTTCGAAATAAAATCCTTGCACCAGTTTTTAAGCGTTTGGGTATAATAGAGCAATGGGGAAATGGACTACGATTAATAGCAGATGATTTAAAAGGATATCCTGAAATAAAACTTACGTGGAAAGAACCTGGGATAGCTTTTAGAATATCCTTTGATAAGATAAACTATCAACAACAACTAGAGTTGCAGCAGGAGTTGCAGCAGGAGTTGCAGCAGGAGTTGCAGCAGGAGTTGCAGCGGGAGTTGCGGCAGGAGTTGCAACAAGAGTCCCTATACTCAAAAATACTACAAATTGTAGCCGTGAAAACAAGTGCAACCAAAGATATAGCCTTAGCGCTAAAACAAAAAAGCATATCCGGTCAATTGTATCAGGTAATCAACAAACTTAGAGAAGATCAATTAATAGAATGGACAATTCCCGACACTCCTAAAAGTTCTAAACAACAGTATAAAATAACTCAAAGAGGTATTGCTTTTTTACAATTACTTCATAAAAACAACTAATGAGCACAATAACAACCAACATTAAAGGCATACGCGACATCATGCGTAAAGACACGGGCGTAGATGGTGATGCACAACGGATCTCGCAAATGGTCTGGATGCTCTTTATGAAAATATTTGCCGATAAAGAGGAAGAATGGGAAATCACTATTGACAACTACGAAAGCCCCATTCCGGAAAACTTAAAGTGGCACCGTTGGGCTTCCGATGATGAAGGTCTGACAGGGGATTCTTTGATGGAATTTATAGATAACGAACTTTTCCCGGCCTTGAAGGAATTGGACATAACCATAAGTCCACAGGCCAAAATCATTCGTTCGGTATTTGAGGATACCTACAATTATATGAAAAATGGAACGCTTTTCCGTCAGGTGATCAATGAGATCGATAAAATAGATTTTAACAGCTCAACAGATCGTCATTTGTTCAACGATCTGTACGAGACTATTTTAAAGGAACTGCAATCTGCCGGGAGCTCTGGCGAATATTACACACCTAGGGCGGTCACGCAATTTATGGTGGACATCATCAACCCACAATTAGGGGAAAGTGTATTGGACCCCGCCTGCGGTACCGGCGGGTTTTTAACCTGTACCATAGATCATGTGCGCTATCAGGTAAAGACTTCAAAAGATAGGGATGTTTTACAAAGGGGCATTCG
>JBBPYO010000416.1:0-2590 GCA_038199845.1 Flavobacteriales bacterium | reverse complement strand
TTGATTGATAAAATCTGAGTTGCTGATTAAGAGACTAGAGTTTATGGAGCAGTACTTTAAGCGAAAAAAGCAATCTTTATTGTTCTGAGAATTGCCCAATTTATAGACTATACCAACACCAATGCACACGAGATATTTCATGATATCGATCTCGTTATAGATTCAGTGGGTGGCTCGTCAAAAGCTCGTTTCTTACGTACCCTTAAACCTAGTGGTGTCCTTTTTTGCGATTTTCCTCTTGAGATTTTCAGGTTTCGAGGAAGCCAAGAAACTGGCCGCAGTCTAGGAAACACAGGTGCGATCCAAAGGCGCGCAGCTTCCGCAAATTGTTGTCCTGCTGGGTGATATAGGTTACTATTAATAGCATGTTTCCGCTCGCAGCCGCGCGCAAGTGCACGAAAGGAGTCAAAGGGGCATTTACATGGGAGATCGTGCTTGCGCTAATTTAGTTGTTGAATGCAATAATGGACGTTTCAATGCTGAGGTAGCTTTTAAGCTTCACTTTTAAAGCGCAATTACATACTGCGATAAATTACTATCAGTTATTTTTTTATAAGAAAAATACAGATCCTAAAGAATTATAGAATAGATCATCCCTTAAAGAACTGTTCATAACATTTCAATTTTAGGGATTAAAAAGAATTTGACAAACATGTACAGCTATTTCTTGTAGAAGCATTATCGGAAATCTTTGCAGGAACCACAACACATTTAAAAGTGGAAGGACGCGCTGAAATGGCTGAAAAATTTAGCAGTTTTCTGAAAGGTTTTAAAACGTGTGCCACTTTAATGAAAAATACATGTTCAATATTGAAGGCAATAGCATTACCCGAATGTGCCATTGTTTAATCACATTGATCTGCAAAGAAAATGATAAAAAAAATAAGGACCACCATAGGCCGATTTATTAGGACGATTACCTTCAAATAGAAAATAGTCGACTTATTGAAAAGCGGATAGAAAAATTTCAAATAGCAGGAGAAAACCGAAACACAATGCATTTTCTAAACTGTATTGAATAAAAGTACTTTGAGAATATTGTTGAGGTACTAGAAATGTACAGATTTGCACCTATAAAAAAAACTATAAGTTCTAAGTAAATGAAAAACCATTAATAATGGAGATTGGTTGTACTTTTTAGTTATTTCTTAATTGTTTGTTTTCTAATATTTACTTTTCGATGCAGTATTTTTCTTCCCTTCAAGAAGTTCTTCTAAGCGAAAGTTGGCATTATCATATTCTATTTGAGTAATTGGCAAAAGACTTAAATTAGTGCCATAAACTATAGAGTTATCTATACCGAGTTTTACATTTATTTCCCTGACAATTTTTAAAGTTGGTTCGCTTCTACCATTCAAATATTCGCTTACCTTTGATTTACATACTCCTAAAAACTAAGAAAGCCGTTTTTGGTTCAATCCCATTTCGGCCATTCTCAACTTAGTGATCCATACTATCTATTAGCAGGTCAGCTAAACGACTTCTCTTCAGTCAAATCTGATGAACAATAATTCTTGCAAGTCGTTTGTATAAATCAATGAAAGTTAATAACTAAGATATTGCAGTAAACTGAGTTTTTTTATTTACTTACTAAAAAGTAGTTATATAAGATTTTGGTTTTAATTTAAAAATTCTCGACTTACAATTTTTTTATTTTCAAATAGAGATTTGATGAGACAAATAGGGAAATTTAAAGTACTTAATCTGAATGAATTTCAAGTTTGGTTAAATAAGTTTGAAAGTAAAAGACCAATTGATATAATTCAGCAACATCATACTTATATATCAGCATGTAAGCATTTTGGTTGAAATAATCATTTCAGATTATGTTATTTTATGGAATGGGCAGGGAAGATATTTCCCAAAGAATCTGTTTTTCAGGCATTATATTCCCGAAAAATGCATTTTAAAATTCTTTAAAATCATAGGTTATCCTTTAAGTTCCAAGATGGTTTTCTCTTGGACAAGATCTATTCAGTTTAGATCTGAAGTGACAACCAAACTTATTCCGCTGCAGCGGTAGCCATTCCCACCATACTGTCCGCCGTACCGTAATACAGATACCATTTATTTTTGAAATACACTAAACCTTCCACAAAGGTGGTTCCATCCTTATACTGTCCAGATTTTTCGAAAGGCAGTTCGGGTTTGAGGTAGGGAACATCACTGCGGTCAAGTAATTTCCAAGGTTCTTTAGCATCAAATAAGGCTTGCCCACTGGTATATACGCGGTTGCCAAGATCTTTTACACCTATATTCGCCGAATTCCCAGCGTTATATAAAACAACGATCCCGTCTTCTGTCAGAACAGGAGGCGCTCCAGCTTCAACCAGCCATGAATCGAAATAACCGGGACGTGGATTTAAAACAGGGGCGAGGTTGCCCGCATAATCTTCCACAGGTTCCCAATGGATTAGATCTTGAGAAGTTGCCAGCCAAATGTGGGGCACACCAAAATACATATAATATTTGCCATTGATTTTAGCCGCAACCAGCTTTCCGTCTTTTAATTTGGTCACGATCGCACCGGATTTTGTTTCCATATTATGGTACTTTCCGTCTTTATAGTTCTGAAAAATAGGCCCGCGTT
>JBBPYO010000415.1:0-3063 GCA_038199845.1 Flavobacteriales bacterium | reverse complement strand
TACTGCTTTGCCATCAACCGAATTTTGATGTACAATGGCGTTTTCTTCTTTGGGTTTATGATGAATGACCAGCTGGTGGCCAAAAAAGTCAAAGTCTACCCATTCTTCGCTACTGCGCCCTTCACTCAGGGCAAGGGTGTCGCGGTAAAACGTCCGGGCTTTAGCTACATTATCAACGGGTATTGCTAGATGAAAAGGTGCTGGCATAAGTGGTCAAGTTTTTGTGGTTAGTTTTTAATTGTTGCGTAGCGCATGAATCAATTCTTGTTTGGTCATTTTTGATCTGCCGGAAATCCCTACTTTTTTAGCTTGCGCATAAAGCTCGTCTTTTGTCCGCTTTTCATAGTCTATGGCTTTGCCCCCTTTTTTGCCAGCATCTGGGGTGTTTGCAATACGTGCTGCTTTTTCCTGGCTAAGGCCTTTTGCTATCAAGGCATCATATTGTTTCTCGTTTTTGATACTGGGACGGGTGTTTTTTGCCATGCTTCGCTATTTTTTAGACCGTTAAAAATAATAAGAAACTTTGGGCTATAGTATTTCCTTAACAGATGTTTATATGTGTAATACAAAACAATAATTATTCTGTTCCGCGCCTTCTTTTGGGGACTTGAAACTTGTTTTCGGCTTTTGCTGGTTGGTTGTTTAGTTCTTCATCTGTAGGGACACTTCTGCTTTCGCTTACCATGTCCTGTAGGGCTTTTAATTCCTCTTTGGTAAGATATCTATAGGTGCCTATTGGAACATCAAGGTTCACATTCATGATTCGTACTCGCTTAAGTCCAGTTACTCTATATCCTAGATATTCACACATTCTGCGTATTTGTCGATTTAGACCCTGAGTGAGTATGATCTTAAAGCGTTGTTTTCCTATTTGGGAAACTTCACATTTTCGGGTTACTGTATCCAGAATGGGCACACCAGATCTCATCTCATCAATAAATCGCTTGGTTATAGGTTTGTCAACATCTACGATGTATTCTTTGTCATGCTGGTTGCGGGCGCGAAGGATCTTATTTACTATATCGCCGTCATTGGTGAGAAAAATGAGTCCTTCACTGGCCTTGTCCAATCTTCCAATAGGAAAAATGCGAGTGGGATAGTTGATGAAATCTATGATATTGTCTTTTTCCACTCGCGTATCTGTCGTACACACAATTCCTACAGGTTTATTAAAGGCCAAATAGACCGTTTTCTCATGTGTATTCTCTATTTTCTTACCATTTACCTTGATTTCTTCCGTACCGGTCACCTTAACTCCCATTTCAGGAAGTTCCCCATTTACTGTAATACGACCCTCTTCTATGAGTTTGTCAGCTTTTCTGCGTGAGCAGAAACCAATCTCGCTGAGGTACTTGTTTAAACGGGTTTGTTGCTCTTGTTCCATGATTAAGGTATTGATTACTGTATTAAATACTTCCAATGGGTTTGATCTACATTAGAATGTGAGTCAGGTAATTTGATCATTTGACGCTGAATTCAAAACTTATCTAAGTATTTTCCTTGATTGATTTGTTTGAGGCAAAGGTAAACTTGTCACGAAGTAATTTATGAAACCTGCACATGTATATCTTCGGAAGGTATTTTTTCCCCTTCCAGAAATTTTAAGATAATCTTATCCACTTCTTCACCGTAAAGGGAATGATTGAGACCTGTGGTAAAAACCAATGAAGAATTTTGCCAGTTTTTATGAATGGTTTCAGAGCCATGAGCGGGAGTAATACTATCATCTTTGTCATGTACGATAAGCCCGGGTATTTTTATGGTTTTCGCTAAAGCGGAACTGGAGAAATCCCTTTTAGTAAAACCGAAACGCTTTTTAAAGTACGCATCGAGTACTTGTATGCTTTTACGGCTCAGCCCCAAAAGTTTTTCAGATTCTGAAAGCATATCTTCCAGTTTATCTGGAGCACCCAGAATCACCATACGCTTTACATGGTTATCAGGATGTTTATTCTGATTGTAAATCGCGGTCATCGCCCCGATGGAATGTCCTATCACATAGGCGGGCTTGTATTTTTGCTTAATGAGCTGCATGGCTTCATCATATAAAGGTACATAAAGATTGATGCCGTCACTGTACCCGTGGGCGGGGGCATCAAATGCGATGATCTTGTAGCCTTTATTTAGGAGCTGTTCAATAAGTACTTTGTAACGGTGCGTATTACTTTCCCAGCCATGTACAAGAAGTACGGTTTCGGTAGTGCCTGGCCAGATATACACTTGCAATTCCATATTTTTAAAGGGAAGCCTTTCGCTGCGGGCGGGATTTAAAAATTCCGTATGATGCGCTCCTATTTTACCCCTTCTAGGAGTGCTGAACAATGAAAATACTTTGACGGCCGCTTTTTCTGGAGCAATATACGCCAGTATATTAATATAGCAGCCCAGCAATTTGGCAATACGTTTCTTGAAGCTGTTGTGCATAAAAAATCTACCTTTTAAGGATGTCAAAGGTAATGGTTATTGAAAGAATTTGTGGGGATTATAGCGATTAGCCTTTTCCAGACTGGTTGGCATATTTTAAAAGTGAAATGCCCGCAAAAAAGAAAATAATCCCTAGAATACCAAGTGCCCAAGGGCTCAGGCCAACTTGAAAGCTTCCAAAAATCCCCATAACCCCGATTACAAGTGCAATGGCTCCGGCAAGGGTAAGAATAAGAGCAAGTGTTTTGATCATGGAGTGTTTAATTTGATGCAGTAAAAATATTAAAAACAAGTGTTCAAGGCTTGTAATTAACGTGACTTTAATTTTTCAATCAATCATAAATTGTCATAAATAATTATAAGACCCTATTTAAAGTGACTGTTCATTGAATAATTTTTTGATATTTTCTTAAACCTAACCCGGGGCTTCGGTACAAATTCCTTTCCGCAGGGGCTCTAAGCAATTCACTCAATCACCTGTTCATTATCAGTTTTCAGTTTCAGTATTTGTATTGGGTGCAGTTAGTATTATTTCAGATCGTTGCTTTGTGAGCTGTTTTCAGTTCTATTTCACTTGAATACATTTCCACCATTTAACATCCAATTTCCATCCCCTGCCAAACTCCTAACTCCTAACTC
>JBBPYO010000414.1:0-2768 GCA_038199845.1 Flavobacteriales bacterium | reverse complement strand
CAAGAATTCTGTTCCACAACAAGTTCCAACAATTCAAAACCATCGCCCAAATCCAGAAATTCTTTCACATTTGGGCCCTGCACCGCTCTGTATAAATATTTTCCGTTTAAACGGTATGGATTTTCAACCGTGTCAATATTTAAATGTCCAAAAACAGGCAATAAATCGTCGTTATTCACCGAACTTACTAAACGTTTTATTCCCATTTGTTTTGCCAGAAGAATCACCAGCGCATTCACAGAATCGTCATTTGTGGTCACAATAATGGCATCGGCACTTTCTGCTTTTGCTTCTTTTAGAATCTCAAAACTGGTGGCGTCTCCGTGAATGACCACACAATCAAATTTTGTGGCAGCCCAGTTGGCCAGTTCTTTGTCTTTTTCGATGACATAAACGTCTTGATTATCGTCTATGGCGGCTTGTATTACATGTTTTCCGGTTCTTCCTGAACCTACTATTATAAGATGCATATTTTTATACTTAAGGTTAAATAATTCTTGGTTTTGTTCCGTAAAAAAGTACTCGAATAAGTACTAGAACGGGAATGATTTCAATACGGCCAGCCCACATTTGAATGATGTAAACTGTTTCTAGAACAGGTGACATCGACGGATCTGTAATTCCTGTGGAAAGTCCTACGGTTCCTTGTGCAGAAGCCGATTCAAAAAGTGCATCGGCCAACGTATATTCTGGCGACATAAAATAAATGGTGATTAGGGTTGAAATAAACACGAAAAGAATATAAATGAGCGTAAAAATTCCGGCGCGAGCCAACTCCGCATTCATTTCCTCTGTAAAGAAAATGGCATTATTGAATTTGACCGTTTTCACGGTATGTTTTGAAAGAAAAATCTTGCTGATGTGCCAACGTAATCCCTTTTGAATCAAAAGTGCACGGATTATTTTAATACCTCCCACAGTCGCGCCGGCCGAACCACCCACGATCATTGCTCCTGCAACTATAAAAAGCATCGAAAGGTCATCCCACGCATTAATATTTGATGTTTGCCAACCGGTGGTTGTAAGTGCACTCAAAAATTGAAACACACCTTCACGAATGGGATTCGCCACTTTTTCAGAATTATAAAGCAAAAGCGAAAGAACAATCCCGCCCACTATCGAAACGATAATCATCGCACGGGTCTGAATATCCGTCCACACTTCGCTAAATTTTTTCATGAAGATAAAGCGGTACAAAAATGGGATGGAAAGTCCACCCAAAAACATGGGTAACAGGAAAAGCATATCCATTTTCGCAGATTTATATCCAGCAATACTATCGTCTAGCGTGCTGAAACCGCCGGTTGATTGTCCCGCCATAGCGTGATTTACAGCGTCAAATATATTTTCTGAAAGGGGATAGTCCGGTAAGATAAAATAGGTTCCCACCGCGATGTAAACAATCATTAAAACAGTGACCAGAAAATAAACCTTCCATATAGAACGGGCGGTCTGGATTACGGTAGTTTTCAGCTTGGTACCACTCGCTTCAGAGCCGTAAAGCAAGATGCTTCCCTGTCCGGGAATCTGTCTAAAAACTGCCAACGCCATAACAATAAACCCGGCACCGCCCACAAATTGCGAAAAATGGCGATAAAAAAGAATGGCTTTCCCTACGGAAGGTTCGTGCACGGCCATTGTTAGGCCAGTGGTCGTAAATGCGCTGGTGCTTTCAAAAATACAGTGTAACGGATTTTTGAAATTCAGCAAACTGGATTCGTAATCAAAACCTGCAGGAACAAATTGTTGCATCACCTCATAAGGCGTTAATTGCGCGATGACGAAGTAGGGCAGACCGCCCACAACAATTATCATTAACCAGCCGATGGCGGCTATAATCAGTGCATGTTTGTACTCGGGTTCTTGGGTTTTTTTCAGAAAGGAGTAAACAAAAAATCCAATCCCCGCTGTAAATACTCCTGAAATGAGAAAGCCCGTAAGCGAATACCATTCTTCATAAATGATGGCGACAAAGGCTGGAAATATCATTACAAAACCCAGTATTATCTGGAGGCTTGCAACTTGTTTTATTATGGTTTTATACATTGGATATTGTTATATTTTGCTGGAGTTGTTTTAGTGAAAATGACAATTTTTGAAGTGTATTCTGAATGCTCGTTTTTTCTGAAAAAGTGTATTCGGGAGAGTTATAGGTTTTAATAAAGGAATCGGTCATTTCTATAAAATCATCCAACTTTTTACTGAATTCAGACATAATGTTAGAAGCCAAAACCGCGTCCATTTGTTTTAGGATTTGGTCGTCGCAGCGCACGTATCTTTTTCCATCCAGGAGAATACCATCCCAGAAAATTTGCTTTAAATCATTGGTAAGAAAACAGATTTTCACAATCAGCCCAGCCGTTTCATTATTTACTATTGAAAATTCCTTTTCCATTTTTTTATTATCCATTTTTATGAAATAGAGAAAATGGAAAAAAACAGAAATCCGCAAACAATTAAAAACAAAACAAGGATCAGCGTCCAATGAAGATGATGCGTTTCGCGTTCCCAATCGGCGAACGACTGGTAGTGTGGATCTTCATTTTCATCATAAAAAAATTCCCATTTCATAGCAGTAACTTTTATAAGACAAAGTTGCGATGAAAGGGATAAGCAGAAAATAAAGGTTTATAAAGGCAGTATAAAGATTTTATAAAGACTACTGAAAGCGGTAGCCCACGCCGCTTTCGGTAATAATATGCTGGGGATTGTTAGGATTTTCCTCGATTTTTTTACGAATGGCCGCTACAAAAACACGTAAGTATTGT
>JBBPYO010000413.1:0-3501 GCA_038199845.1 Flavobacteriales bacterium | reverse complement strand
TTCGGAAAGAAAAAATAGGCAGTTGTATTTTAGGAAATCTGGATTTGACGATTGTAAAGATCTACGCAATAACTTCATTGAAGAATTGAATAATTGTCTAATTTATCTCCTTTTTAAGCCGATTTTCAGAGTTTTAGACTGTTTTTTAACGATTTTCAATCCGATTTAAAATTTCAGAAGCAAAATTTTTCCAAATGTTAAGCTTAAACAAATTTAAAGATTGATTTTTTTTTCGGTACCCAAGATTGAGAAAAGACGCTTTATTCGAATAACAAAAACGGTTTTAAAAGACGTGAGATTTTCTCAGAAGTACTATCTAAACGATGTGTATTCAAGTATTTCTCAATATGCTGAAGTTCTTTATTTTCCGTAACCACTTTAAATTTTGAACTGTACTGCAGGAAAATCTGATGAAGTGTACTTCTATTAAAAATCTCAAAAATGTCTGTGTGCCTCAGATCCTTTTTAATATGGTTTTCATAAAGTGGTAAAATTTCTTTAGGATCACCTTCTAAAACCTGAAAGAATCTACCAAAGGAATATGTCAATAAACCAGTGAGGCCCATGTCATGATTATATACACTCACTTGTGCAAAAAGCGATTGAATTTCTTCTTCAGAAAGTGAGGGATTTGACCTACTCACGTAACAGATCGTATGCAATTCAGCCATAAAAAAATCCTTTAAAGTAAAACACGTAAACTTAAACTATCTTCTGATATTCTGGGTTTTCACAAGTATATAATCAAATCTATTTTTTTGCGTGTCGTTCGGCGTTCTTAAAAACGCTCAAAAAGCCTATTAAAACAACCAGAAATACCTATTTTTAGCTGTTTTTATGAATCCTGAGATTTATCAAGATTGCAACAAAATATCATAAATCAATGAAAAAAACCTTTCTAAGTCTGTTAGTGTATCTTATTGTATGTCATACAAATGCACAAAATACTTCTCAAACCATAACAAAAGAAGATTATCAACAAGCTACGCAATTTTTACGATTTAACACCCAACCGCTTGTATATAATGGCACTGTAAATCCACATTGGATTCAGAGCGGTGATTTCTGGTATCAGAACCACACAACAAACGGTGAAGAAAATGTCTGGGTAAATTCTAAAAACGGTAAAAAAGATACCGCAGCCTCTAAAGAGGAACTTTTTAAAAAGCACGATTATTCTGCGGAAAACAAAACGGAAATAAAGCGCACTGAAATCCTTTCTCCAGATGGAAAAAAAGTGGTTTTTATACGTGACTGGAATCTCTGGATGCGCAATATAGAGAGTGACAAAGAAGCCCAACTTACAACAGATGGCATTGAAAATTATGGGTACGCCACAGATAATGCCGGTTGGAAACACAGTGATCGTCCCATTGTATTATGGTCGCCAGATTCTAAAAAGATTGCTACTTTTCAACAGGATCAGCGTCATGTGAGTGATATGTATCTGGTGGAGACTAAAGTGGGCGAACCCAAACTCGAAACCTGGAAATATCCCATCGCGCAAGATTCTGCGATCATACAGATAGAACGCGTGATCATAAATATTGAGAAACCAGCAATTCTGCGATTAAAGATGCCGGCAGATCCGCGCCGTGGCACATTATGCGATGATATTTCCTGCTCGGGTAGTTTTGATGATAACCAGTGGAGCCCAGATTCACAGCAACTGGCTTTCGTTTCTTCTTCCAGAGATCATAAAATCGCTACTTTAAAAGTCGCAGATGCGGAGACGGGAACGGTTCGAGAAGTCTTAGAGGAAAAAGTCGCCACACAATATGAATCCGGCCAGGGAAGCATAAATTGGCGTTTTTTACCGAAATCCAACGAGATTATATGGTATTCCGAAAGGGATAATTGGGGACATTTATACCTCTATAATCTGGAAACCGGCCAACTCAAAAACCAGATTACCAAAGGCGATTTTGTGGTCACCGAAATGCTGCATTTGGATCCAAAAAATCGGAAACTCTATTTTATGGCCAATGGCCACGAAAAAGATAGTGATCCTTATTTCAGTTATTTCTACAGTATTGGTTTTGACGGAAAAAACATGAAACTTTTAACTCCCGAAAATGGAAACCACAGCATTTCCCTTTCCCCGGAAAACGATTATTTTGTTGATAATTTTTCGCAGCCCGATGTCGCTCCCGTTTCAGTGTTGCGCACTATAAAAGGAAAAGAAATTACAATCTTAGAAAAAGCGGATATCTCCGAATTGGAAGCTTCCGGTTGGCAGCCACCAAAACCGATCACGGTCAAATCACGCGATGGCAAGTGGGATCTTTACGGTCTCATGTTCACGCCCCACAATCTGAACGAACTGAACAAATATCCTATAATCAATTATATTTATCCAGGTCCGCAGGGCGGTGGCGTGGGTTCCCGTTCTTTTTATGATTCCCGCGGCGATCACCAGGCGCTGGCAGAACTAGGATTTATCGTTGTCATTATAGACGGTACTTGCAATCCCGGTCGTTCTAAAGATTTTCACGATGCATGCTACGGTAATATGGCAGATAATACGCTAGAAGATCAAATGAGCGGCCTAAAACAACTGGCCGCAAAATATCCATATTTAGATCTTGAAAGAGTGGGCGTTTGGGGACATTCTGGTGGTGGTTTTGCGGCGGCGGCGGCGATGTTTCGCTATCCTGAATTTTACAAAGTGGGAATTTCAGAATCCGGAAACCACGACAACCGAAATTATGAGGATGACTGGGGCGAGCGTTACATTGGCTTGATTCAACAGGGAAAAAATGGAATGACCAATTATGAGGAACAGGCGAACCAAAATTATGCTAAAAATCTAGAGGGAAAATTACTGCTTGCCCACGGCGGAATGGATGATAATGTGCCGCCTTACAATACCTATCTCGTGGTTGATGCACTTATTAAGGCCAACAAGGATTTTGACCTTATTATTTTCCCTAATGCGCACCACGGTTATGGCGATGACAGTTATTATATGATGCGCCGTCGCTGGGATTATTTTGTAAAAAACCTAATGGGCGCCACTCCTCCCAAAAATTTTGAGATTAAGCGTTAATCGATAAAGACTATGATTGTCAAACAGAAAAAAGAAGGTTGGGAAATCATTTCGCATTACACTCATGGATTGCTCGCGGGAAAAATAGCAAATCAGCTGCAAGACGACTTAAAGTGCCCGCATTGGCTCGATGTACTTACCGCGGTCATTGAACATGATGATCACTTACCGGATTTTAGTGAGCAAAATTATCTTACAGATACCGGCGCCCCGATGGATTTTACCATGTCTGCCGGCACTCCCAACGAAATTTTAGCACATGCAAAAGGAGTCTATGATGATGCGTTACAAAAGTCGCAGTTGGTAGCGCTTTTAGTGGGACGTCATCTTTCCTTTTTAAATGAGGAGTTGGCAAAAGATTTTAAGGAAATGCAGCTTTTTTTAGTGGAAGTAGAAAAAAACAGAAGCAACCAGCGGAAACTTTATGAACTGAACAAAGCCGACGAAGATGC
>JBBPYO010000412.1:0-3278 GCA_038199845.1 Flavobacteriales bacterium | reverse complement strand
TCCGAGATATTTCTATTTCTCCACAATGGATTAGATAGAGCGAATAACTTGTAGCTATGTTGCTTAACGATTTTAAAATTAATACTTAATATACCTCCTACAATTGTTTGGCAAGTTGTCAGGCTTTCCTTCGAGGTTTTGATTCAAACAATATGGAATTTCCAAAATTCTTATTAGGTGACAATACAGATTATTCTGACGCCCTTTTTGTGGTACATACAGAATATCCACGGTTTATAATAAACCTGCAAAACGATGAAGTAGAATGGCTTGAAGACTTTGATGCCGATGATGAAGAAGACCTGGCGGAAGAGGTAGAATCCTTGATCAAATCTGCAAATGAATTCTATGATAGGGAGGTTGCCCGTTATGACAAAGAGTAATGAATACCTTGCAACAACTTGATACTGAATTATTCATTTACCTCAATAATCTGGGCAGTACACCTTGGGATGGTTTGTGGCTGGGCATAACTAATAAGTGGTATTCCATACCTATTTATGTTGTTTTGCTTGGGCTTGTCTATAAAAATCTTGGACTTAAAAAGACAGGATTAATCCTATTGCTCGTAGCGCTTCTAATCACGTGTACAGATCAGCTGGCCAATATTTTCAAACATGGTTTTGAACGCCCGCGGCCCTGCCAACTTGATGCGCTTATGCAAAAAGCACGTTTTATAGCGGTGCGCTGTGGTAGTTTTGGTTATTTTTCGGCGCATGCCGCAAGTTCTATGAGCCTCGCTCTTTTTTTGGGTTCGGTATTGCGAAAAAAATTGCGCTATCTTCTTCCATTATTGATCCTGTGGTCCTTCATTATAAGCTATAGCAGAATTTATGTGGGAGTACATTATCCTGGAGACGTGCTTACCGGGATGTTTATAGGTGGAATAATTGGCTATCTTTTTTATAAGGTTTTTGGTTTTGTTTCGGCTAAATTAAAACTCTAAGAAAACATCTTAATACTAAATTATGCTGAATCTTGCGGAAAACTTCAGGGTTCAAAAAATATATTTGCATGAAAATATTAGTTACCGGTGCAGCCGGATTTATAGGTTCGCATTGCGCTGAGCGTCTGGCAGCTTTAGGTCACAACGTTGTGGGCGCAGATAATTATTCTCCATATTACGATCAAGATCTAAAACATAAAAATGCCAAGGATCTAGAGAAAGTGGGTATTCCTGTGACACGTCTTGACCTTCGTGAACCTAAGGATTTTTCAAAACTTGATACGGATTTTGAGTATATTTTTCACTTCGCCGGTCAGCCAGGAATCGCTGCCAACTCCAGTTTTGAAGATTATCTTATGAACAATCTCGTTGCGACTAAAAATCTGATAGATTTTGCACTTACCTGCAAAAGATTGAAAATGTTCACTAATATTTCCACTTCTTCCATATATGGGCTGCATGCCACACTCACCGAAGAATCTGCACCAGCACCGGCTTCCTTTTATGGCGTCACCAAACTCGCCGGCGAACAACTTGTATTGTCAAAATCAAGGGAGAAAAAGCTAAAAACATGTTCGTTGCGCCTATTTTCTGTTTATGGGCCCAGAGAACGTCCTGAAAAATTGTACACAAAACTTATAGGATGCGGTTTTTTCAATCAGGAATTTCCGCTTTTTGAAGGAAGCGAGGAGCACGTGCGCAGCTTCACGTATGTAGGCGATATTATAGATGGCGTGGTGAGTGTTATTGGGAATGAGGAAAAAGTAGATGGCCAGATCATTAATATGGGCAGCGAGGCAGAACATACAACAGGTGAGGGAATAGCCATTGTGGAAAACCTTCTGAATACCGAAATCCGTAAAAATATCATACCTAAACGTCAGGGCGACCAAATGTTTACCAAAGCCAAT
The DNA here is from genome assembly GCA_038199845.1 of Flavobacteriales bacterium. GTDB lineage: Bacteria > Bacteroidota > Bacteroidia > Flavobacteriales > Flavobacteriaceae > Leeuwenhoekiella. The sequence continues at coordinate 1,421 of JBBPYO010000412.1, read as the reverse complement.
ATAGAAAAAGCCAAAGAACTTTTGAATTATAATCCGCAAACTACCCTAAAGGAAGGTCTTGAAAAACAGGTGGAATGGTACCGAAAAGCATTTGTAGATTAAATTTATAAGCTTTAAAATCGCTATTTCTAAGCAGAATTCGACTAATAATAGCCTGGTTTTGGTTGATATTCGGTATTTTAACCGGTTTTTAAACTTAAATTTGAGCAGATTGCAGTAATTTTTCGACAAAAACGAACCGATATACAATTAAACAAAACTTAAACCATGAAATATTATTTTGCATTCCTATTATGTGCCGTACAACTGCAATGTATCTATGCACAAAAAACGCCAGATTCTTTAAAACTTCAATTTGATCACGAGTCACTTTTAGTTTCCAATATGGAAAAAAGCGCCGATTTTTATCGTGATGTTTTACTATTGAAGGAATTGAAAAATCCACTAAATAGCCCAGACCGTAAATGGTTCTCATTGGGGGGGAATTACCAGTTGCATTTAATACGCGAAGACCGAAATATGGTGCAAAACGATGTGGCCACCCATTTTTCCCTAAGCGTAAACGATCTTGATGCGTTTATTGCGTTTCTCGATAAAAAAGGCGTTGATTATACTAACTGGCCGACTACAGAAAAAGAGATCAGCACGCGACCTGATGATGTGCGACAGGTTTATGTGAAAGATCCAGACGGTTACTGGATTGAGATCAATGATGCCACTTATTGATCCGAAAGATTTTCTTCTTTCCGATTGTCTTTTTTCTTTCTTGGATGAAATTCTTCCATAACTTTCCGCAGGTGTGAGCGGTCTACGTGCATGTAGATTTCAGTCGTGGTGATACTTTCATGACCCAGCATTTGCTGAATTGCGCGCAGATCGGCTCCGTTTTGCAATAAGTGTGTAGCAAAAGAATGTCTAAACGTGTGCGGACTGATATTTTTCGTGATTCCGGCGGCAACGGAGGCGTTCTTGACAATGGTAAAAATCATGGCGCGCGTCAAGCGGGCGCCTCTTCGGTTGAGAAATAATGTGTCTGTGAACTTGGGTTTTGCTTGCTGTATGTCGCGCGTATCTTCTATATAATGAGAGATAAAAGTCTGCGTTTCTTTAGCAATGGGAACAAAACGCTGTTTATCCCCCTTTCCCGTCACCAGAATAAAACCTTCCTTAAAATACAGATCAGAAAGTTTGAGATCAAGAAGTTCAGAAACACGCAGGCCACAGCCGTATAAAGTCTCTAATATCGCCTGGTTACGAGCTCCCTCATTCTTGCTGAGGTCTACGCTCGCGATGAGTTTGTCAATTTCTTCTGTGGAAAGGGTATCGGGCAATTTGCGTCCCAGTTTAGGCGCTTCTATAAGATCCATAGGATTATCTACACGATATTCCTCATCTAATAAATAACCGAAAAATCCTTTTAT
>JBBPYO010000411.1:0-4740 GCA_038199845.1 Flavobacteriales bacterium | reverse complement strand
TTATTAATTAATTTTATTATTTTATTAATCATTTTAATATTAATATTTTTATTTTCAAAAGCTATAAGGGTTAATTCTTACTTGGCCCAACCTTTAAAAAAATATTTTACAGCTAAATTCATTATAATTTAAAAAGAGCTGACATTAAATTAATGTCAGCTCTTTTAGATTAAATCAAATAGATAAAAACCATTTAATCAATTGCAGCATTTGATTGGATCTCTGATAATGGGATTGGTAAATAGGCGTGCGATGCCGCGCTAAAATTGGTTCTACCAGCTGCTTGCATCGCCTGATCCAACATTCCCCATCTGCGCAAATCAAAAAACCGTACAGATTCCAATGTCAATTCCATTGTTCGTTCGTGGATGATTTGTTTTTTGACATCCGCTTGCGAAGTAGCCGTAATTGCTGGCATATTTCCATGCACTGCCCTCACGTTATTTATGATAGGAATGGCCTGGGATGTAGCTCCGGTTTCATTTAAAGCTTCGGCATACATTAATAGAACATCGGCATATCTCATTAATACCACATTAACCCCAACATAACTATTGTTTGAAACATAATTAGGTAGCCATTTTCTAAAATAGGCGGCATTATCGTTTGTATCATCATAAGTTTCAATCATTAAGGCATCCCATGTGCTGCCTTGCATTTTGTTAGTATTGGCGTCATTATAATATGGATCTTTAAAATATAATGACCCATATAACCTGTTGTCATATAGACCATTACTGGCAATAATTCCCTCGCTTTTCATTTCGTTTACCACATTTATAGTTGCTGCAATACCGCCCCAACCACCTATGGACCAATCTCCAACAAAGGCATGTAATCGTGTTGAGTTATCCGATGTGGCATCTGAAGTTTTAAACTGGAGTTCAAAAATTGATTCTTTATTGTTTTCATTTTCACCATTAAATAGGCTCGAAAAATCAGTTTCCAATGCGTATGAGCCTGCCATTCCATCTACGATAGGCTTAAAAGCCAGGACTGCATTTTCAAAATCCAAAGCCTCTGATGACGTCGCGTCTCCAGCCTTATATAGGTACGCTTTTCCTAAATAGGCGAGAGCAGCTCCTTTTGTTGCTCTTCCGGGATCAGTATTATCGACAGTTTTTAATATTTCAGCAGCATCTTTAAAATCATTTATAATAACATTCCATGATTCTGGTCTTGAGGCTAATGGCTTATCTAAAGTTTGATTTGAAATCGATTCAGTTCTTAAGATAATTTGCTCATAAAGTGTTAGTAATTTAAAATGATAATACCCTCTTAAAAAAGTAGCCTCTCCTATAATCTGTCGTTTCTCTGATTCTGATATTTGATCTGATGTCATTTCTCCAACTTTAGCAATAACTTGATTTGAGAAATTCAACCCTTTGTAATTAGTGGACCATATTACATCTAAAAATGTATGGCCGTTTGTATAGTTAAAATTGAAAATAGACATCCAATGTGAATAGTTACTCGCATCTGGCCCTGGTAATGCGTAATCAGATCTAAAATATTCTATAACTGGTCTTCCTTCTTGCCAGCCATCCCAAAAATTGCTTCTTGATTCTAATTCTGAATAAGCCGCTACCAAACCAGATTGTGCATCTTCGGCATTTCTCCAAAAGTTCTCCGTGGTGAGTTGATCAGGTGATGTTTGCTCTAAAAACTTATCATCATCGCACGAAATTAGGAGTGTCAGTATAAGAGCACTGATAACTGTTTTATATAAATTTTTCATTTTGTTATGTTTAGTAATTCTTAAAATGCTAATTGTACTCCAAAAATCATGGATTTATATTTTGGATATAAATTATTATCAATACCTCTTGATAGTACACTTCCTCCAACTTCTGGATCCAGACCACTGTATTTAGTGAACGTAAATAGGTCTTGTCCGGTGAGGTAAACTCTAAATTTATCTAATTGTAAGGTTTCCAAAACGCTGGCTGATAAAGAGTAACCAAGTTGAATGGTTTTGATTCTCAAATAAGCGCCATCCTCTAAAAATCTTGTCGAAGCTCTGCTGTTTCTGTTGGGGTCTCCCAATACAGCTCTTGGAATGTTGGTATCGGTATTTGAGGGCGTCCAGGCATTCTCTGCTTCAAACCTATAATTCCTGCCCGTATCCAAACTTAATAATCTAAAATCATTACCATTATATATTTTATTTCCACCCACACCCTGGAAAAATATATTTAAATCAAAATTTTTGTAATCACCAGTCAAGCTCAGGCTATACTCGTATTTGGGAATAGCGGTTCCCTGGTAGGTTTCATCTGCAGAATCTATTTTGCCATCGCCGTTTTGATCAATAAATCTAATGTCGCCGGGAGAGGCATCCGGTTGTGCACCGTGAGCATTTATTTCAGCTTGATTTTGAAAAATACCATTTGCGACAGGTAAGAAATAAGCGCCGGGCTCATAACCTACCTGGGTTTGGTTCACAAAATGATCTGACCCAAACAATAAACCTATTCCATATAATTTTTGATTGGCATTACTTAGCTTGGTTACTTCACTGTTAACGGTCGTAAAAGTTCCGAAGGCCGAGTAATTAAATGCACCATCATTATTAACATAGCCCAATTCAAATTCTAAACCGTTATTTTCAAATTCACCAACATTGACAATTGGATTATTAACGCCGCTCGAGGGTGAAACCTCTTTCGTAATAAGTAAATCCTCTGTGGTGGTTTTGTAATAGTTGATAGAACCTTTAAGCTTATTAGCTAACGAGGCAAAGTCAATTCCAAAGTTTGATGATGTATTGGTTTCCCATTGTAAATCGTCATTCTGCAAATCTCTGGCGATGCTTCCCAGGTAGGAATTTTGTGGGTTCCCAAATACGTATCCGCCATTGCTTCCGTCTTTCCCCTGAGAGATAAGAGCGATGTAATCATAATAGCCCAAAGCACTATCATTACCAGCCTGACCCCAGCTATAACGAAGTTTTAAGAAGTTAAAAACATTTTGATCTTCCATAAACTTCTCATCTGTTATCTTCCATCCGGCAGCTACAGAGGGGAAAACACCATATTGGTTGTTCTTGCCGAATTTTGAACTGCCATCTCTACGGATACTTGCCTGAAATAGATACCGGTCATTATAAGCATAATTGATTCTTCCAAATTGAGATACCAATGCATATTCTGCGTTTGTACCTTCAGCCGAATACGTACCATCGCTAAACGCATTTAAAGTATTAAAGCTGGGATCTAATAGGGTTGCTGGTACTTTGTTTCTATTTTCATCAAATTTATAACCTTCCGCTTGTACATAAGTCTCTTTAAAAGGCTCGAAAATCCTTTGATAACCAGCTAATAAATTAACCGAATGCTTCTTTATATCGAACATATAATTAACCGTGTATTCCTGATTTAACCTCCTAAATTCGCTGTTGTATTCAGAAACAAATGCATATTCATTTTGGGGATTGTCGTCTATATCCCTTACCTGAAAAGGAGGATGATAGGCATAGGTATAAGTATCTCTGTTAGACAGGGAGAAATTTGCATTGGCATTTAACCCATCAATTATTTCATAGTTAAAACTGACATTTCCCAAGAAATATTTCATCTTTGTGTAGCCATCAAGAAGGGCATCTTCACCTATTGGATTTCTATGGTCAGGCAAATCGCCAGTTCTATAACCATATCCAGATGGCTTGGAAGAATCCAGTACAGGTATTAAAGGCGATATAAAATACGTCTCCCTAAGTGAAAATTTATAATCCTTTTGGTTCGTTTCACTATAGTTTAAGTTGGTATTTATCTTTAATTTCCCTTGTGTACTGCCAATATTTGCATTAATGCCTTTTTTAGAAAATCCAGAACCTATTAGAATTCCTTTTTCATCGGCATAGCTACCGGCCACACTATAATTTATGTTATCTGATGCACCACTAACCCTGGCATTCAATAAATTTAATAGGCCAGTTCTATGCGTTTCATCAACCCAATCGGTATTTACATTGGGGGGACTTTGTACATATTGCGGTAGACTCTCACCAGCATTCTCATACATTTGCCTATGCACGGATACGTAACCATCAGCATCTAATAAATTCATTTCCTCCCTTGCTGTGTTGGAGCTTATAGAAGTTTCGATCTCAATTCTTGTTTTGCCCAGTTTACCTTTTTTCGTGGTAATGATTATCACCCCATTTGCAGCTCTAGTACCGTAAATTGCACCGGAAGCAGCATCTTTTAAAACTTCTATGGATGCAATGTCATTTGCATTTATGAAATAGGGGTCAGCTTGTACGCCATCTACAATGTAAAGCGGCTGGTTGTTTCCAAAACTGCCAATGCCCCTAATGGTAATATCTGATGTAGATCCGGGACTGCCTGAAGAAGATGTTACCGTAACACCTGCGACTCTACCCTGGAGTGCATCAACTGGATTTGTCGTTACTACTTTAGTGAGGTCCTCGCTTTTAACGGAGCTTATGGCTCCCGTGACGTCACTTTTCTTTTGCGTACCATATCCAACAATAACAACCTCGTCCAAATCCTCAGCACTTTCTTGTAAAGAAACATTGATGATCGTGTCGTTACCCACCGCAATTTCTTTAGTTGAAAATCCTAAGTAATTAAATACTAATATAGCTTGGTTGCTGGGAACCTCAATGATGTAATTTCCATCGAAGTCCGACTGTGTTCCGATTGATGAATTGGATTTCAGATTAACAGTTGCTCCGGGAACCGGTATTCCGTCATTATCTGTAATAATTCCTTTTAC
>JBBPYO010000410.1:0-2976 GCA_038199845.1 Flavobacteriales bacterium | reverse complement strand
GCCAGCGTCGCCGTTACGCCACTTTTAAACGTACCAAAAGAACCGCCCAACCCATTAAGTTTAATGGAAGCGCTTTCCGGTTCGGGTTTGATGATCGATATGTTCATCACTCCGCCCAAACCGCCGCCATAACTGCTGGAAGCGGGGCCTTTAATGATTTCGATCCGTTCTATAAGGTTGAGGTCTATATCTTCAAGTGTCGTCTCGCCCTCACCGGTCGTAAGTGGGATGCCCTCAATATACGCTTTGACACGATTTGTTGAATACTGACTTCGAGCGCCCAGTCCGCGGATACTTATTCGGCTGGTATTAAGTGCGCCCTGCTGCATCTGAATCCCCGGGTTTTTATTGATCTCATTAGCAATCGAAAGTTGGTCGCCTCTTTGCAAATCTGCAGCGCTGATCACGTTTACAGCAGCGGGAATGCGACGTAAAGTATCAATGATAGGAGTACTTCGTATGAGTACTTCGGGCAGTGATTCTTCTGTTTTAGAAAGGGTGTCAAGTATCTTTTCTTGTCCAAAAATGGATAGGGAGAAAAGTAAAAAAATAGGTAAGTAATTCTTCAAATTTAAAAATGTATCAACTTATTTATGATTTAATCGTTTTGGATTGGTAAATTTAAATTATGAATATTCTAGTAAAAAAAAATATACCTAATATTATTGCTCTATGCGAAAAGTACGCTGTTGAGCGCATGTTTGTTTTTGGCTCTGCTTTAAACGAAGATTTTTATCCGACAAGTGATGTTGATTTTCTTATAACCTTCAAAGAAAATCTTTCTATAGAACAGTATACAAATAGTTTCTTCGAAATACGAAAAGCGCTAAAAGATCTTTTAAAACGAAATATAGATATTATTACAGAGCGCTCACTTTCAAACCCTTATTTGATTCAGAATATTAACGCTACCAAGGAATTAATTTATGAATTTAAAAATAAGGAAATATCTATTTGATATTCAGACTTCCATAGATTCAATTAATGAATATTTAGGTGATAAATCTGATTTTGAGGTTTTTTCTACAAATAAGTTATTACGCAGAGGTATTGAACGTGAGATCGAGATCATTGGCGAGGCAACGAATAGGATCCTGAAAATAAATCCTAAATTCAAGATTACCAATGCCCGAGATATCGTCGATACTAGAAATTGGCTTAGCCATGGATATGATAAGGTAGACGAGATAATACTATGGGGCATAATATCAAACCATCTACCTAAATTACTTCAAGAAGTCAATCAGTATCTTAATGATTGATCTTTATTATTCTTATTTGCTAGCAGCGACCCTCCAGATAATCCCACTGTCATCATCATTGACCAATAACGAACCATCAGGAGCCACCGCTACACAAACTGGGCGACCATAAACTTTGCTCTCATCCTCGCTGTCTATAAAGCCGGTAAGAAAATCTTGTGGTGCTTCGGGTTTTCCATTTTCAAAAGGAATAAATACCACTTTATAACCAGAAAATGGCTTCCGGTTCCAAGAGCCGTGCTGACCTATAAAAGCACCATTTTTATATTCTGCGGGGAAACCGTCTCCTTTATAAAAAGTCAATCCCAAAGAAGCGGTATGGCTTCCCAACGGTACATCCGGAATAATGGCTTTGTCTACCATTTCTTGATGTGGATCTTCATTCCATCTTGGATCTTTAAGTTGCCCATAATAACTAAATGGCCAGCCATAAAAACCTCCCTTTTTAACGCTTGTGGCGTAATCAGGAACTAGATTGTTACCCAATTCGTCACGCTCATTTACAGCCGTCCAGAGATCGCCGGTAACGGGATTCCAGTCCATTCCCACAGGATTCCTGAGACCACTTGCATAAACGATCTCACCACTTCCATCAGGATTTACTTCCAGAATATTTGCGCGACGCACTTCTTTTTCCATACCATGCTCACCTACATTACTGGAAGATCCTACCGAAATATAGATTTTGTCTTTAGCCTTATTGGTGATTAAATTACGCGTCCAGTGGTTATTGTAACCACTTGCGGAAAGATCAACAATTTTTTCGCCCTCGGCGGTAATTTCCGTCTGTCCTTCTTTGTAGGGGAAACGGTAAAGTCCGTCGGTATTTCCAACATAGAAATAATCATTCAGAACGAGCATACCAAAAGGCTGATTAAGGTCTTCTAAGAATGCATGTTTCTCATCTACCACGCCATCTCCATCTGTATCCTTTAAAAGGGTAATGCGGTTTGCGCTGTCACTTGTATTTGATTCCGCGACAAAAATATCATTGTTTGGCGCAACATAGGTCCATCTGGGATGTTCCAGATCTGTGGCAAAACGGGTTACCGTGAAACCTTCTGGAGCTTTTGGAGAAGCATCATCTGGCCAACCTACGACTTCACTACTATTGTTTACAGATTCAGATGCGAATGGAGGAACCAGTTCTAAAGGCCCTATTGCAGTCTGTACAGTAGTATTTGCATTGTTTGCAAGATCTTTTTTATCCTCTTTTGAAACACTTTTTTCATTTTTACAGCTGAATGTAACCGCCGCAACAACAAGCATTAATATATATCTTTTCATGTTTTTAAATTTTCATCGAAATTAATACATCAACAGTAGGACTATAAATTTTGAGTAGTGATTGGCATATATTTAACCTTTATTCAGATGTTCAGATTAAAATTATGAGGTGTATTTATAAAACTGATACTCAAAATTTTGTAATTGAAGTGAACAAGTATTTTCAATTGGCAAATAATAATTTAATATCCGCTTAGTGTCATATAAGAATATTATTCTTACCGAAAATCCGTCGGGTTTCATCAACTTTCTGACCATTTTAAGCCTTCTTTGGGCGTTTCCCTTCGGGTCGGGCTTTCCGCTGCAATCTTTTTGCTCGTTCCTTGCAAAAAGGATTTCCCCTTCAATCCCTAACGCGAAATTCGTTTTTCATTGAATATGGTTGGTTTTAATCTGTATTTAGGTTTAAACGGCCATTGTAAGTCTC
>JBBPYO010000409.1:0-4106 GCA_038199845.1 Flavobacteriales bacterium | reverse complement strand
GGAAATGTTGCGAGCTGGGACAGGTTAGGTAAAGTTGTAAACTGTAGATTGTACAATGTAAACTGTACATCGATTTTCTGCTACAAGACATTACAATCTACCGTCACTTCGAGTGCACGACGGAAGGAGCGTGTATAGAAAAGCTTTGTAGCAAAAAAGTTGTATTCTGTAAATTGTATACTGTACACTGATTTTCTGCTAGAAGACATTGTACAACTTACATTATACAAAATACAAAACCCTTCAAACCCTACCTTTTCACCTCAATAACCTCCAGATTATCTATTTTACTGCCGTCTATGGTGAAGCGTAACATGGTACGCACATTATGAAAACCATGTTTGCCGATGGCGCCGGGATTCATGTGCAATAAATTGAGTTTTTTATCTGGCATTACCTTTAGAATATGGGAATGGCCACAGATAAAAAGTCGGGGCGGATTAGCCCTGATCTCTTCTCTAATAGCAGGGGAATATCTGCCTGGGTAGCCGCCTATGTGTGTGATCCATACGTCTACATCTTCACAGAAAAATCTATTGTTCAGCGGAAATTCATTGCGTATTGTTGTATCGTCAATATTGCCATAAACCGCTTTTAGAGGCGCTTTTTCTTGTAAAGCGTCAGTAACGGCAAGATCTCCTACATCGCCCGCATGCCAGATTTCATCAGCATTTGCTGCATGTTTTAAGATGTGGTCATCCATATAACTGTGAGTATCGCTGAGCAGCAGTATTTTTCGCATGAAAACATGGATTTAAAAGTGGGTTGAGAACGCCTATAAACGCCAAAAAAATATCTATTTCCATGCAAAGATGTACCTTTGTGGGCTTAATTACAAATGGGAAGCTTGCGTTATTTTATTGAAATCACCTACGACGGAACGCCGTATCATGGTTGGCAGCGCCAGCCTAATGCCATTAGCGTTCAGGAAAAGCTTGAAGAAGCCTTAAGTACACTCTTGCGCAGAAATCTAATCCTTACCGGTGCCGGCCGTACGGATACAGGAGTTCATGCACACCAACTTTTTGCACATTTTGACAGCGACGGGGAGATAGACAAAGAACATTTAAAATTCAGGCTGAACCGTTATCTGCCCACATCTATTGCGATACGATCCATTCGCGAAGTTAAGGTCGAGGCTCATGCCCGCTTTGATGCCACGGCTCGCAGTTATGAATATATAGTGGGTACTGTAAAGAATCCCTTTCATAAAGATCGTGCATATCTGGTAGAACAACCATTACAATTACAAGCGATGGAAGAAGGCGCGAAATTATTGCTGGGCAGTAATGATTTTAAGTGCTTTAGCCGGTCAAAAACTGACGTTAATACTTATATTTGCGAAATACGAAATGCTGGATGGAAAGTACAGGATAAAAACCTCGTTTTTAGCATTACTGCAGATCGATTTTTAAGAAATATGGTGCGTGCCATCGTCGGTACGTTACTGGAAATAGGTCGCGGGAAAATGACCGTAAATGAGCTGCAAAGCGTAATTTTAAGCCGGAATAGAAATATGGCAGGACCTTCGGTACCGGCGCATGGGCTTTATCTTACAGCCGTAACGTATCCCCAATCAATTTTTAAATAATGGCAGAGAATACTAAAGGTAACGCGTTTGATTTTAGGCTTTTTAAACGCCTGATGACTTTTACCAATCCGTATAGATTCAGGTTGTACTTTGTAGCAATAGCTGCGATCTTGATCTCGGTATTTGCGGTGTTGCGTCCTATTTATCTGGAGCTCGCCATTGATGAGGGAATCAGCCCTAAGGATCTTGATTCTTTGATCTACTATCTGGGGCTTATGCTCGCAGTGCTTATTGGCGAATCTTTATTTCAACTCTTCTTCATCTATTTTGCCACGTGGCTTGGTCAGACCGTGGTCAAAGACATTAGAGTGAAGCTCTTTAAGCACATGCTAGAGTTTAAGATGCAGTATTACGACAAGTCTTCCGTAGGTAGACTGGTGACGCGTGCGGTAAGTGATATTGAAACTATCTCCAGTATTTTTAGTGAAGGACTTTTTATGATCATCAGTGACCTGTTAAAAATGGCCGTGATCATAGGGGTTATGCTATTTAAAAGTTGGCAGCTTTCGCTGATTGTTTTTGCAATCCTTCCGTTTATTATGTATGGTACGCGCATTTTTCAGCGGGCGATGAAAGTTGCTTTTGAAGATGTACGTACGCAGGTCGCGAACTTGAATTCTTTCGTTCAGGAACGGGTCACGGGAATGAAGATCGTTCAGATTTTTTCCAGGGAAAAAGTGGAGCGTGCAAAATTTGGGGAGATTAATAAAAAACACATGAAGGCTTGGAACAAGACTGTGTGGTACAATAGTATATTCTTTCCAGTAGCAGAAATGGCAACGTCTATAACCATCGGTCTTTTAGTGTGGTACGGTGGATTAAGGGCAGCCGAAAATGATGTGATCACCATTGGTTTAATTACCGCTTTTATTCAGTTTGCACAGATGCTTTTTACGCCTTTACGCCAAATTGCAGATAAATTCAATACCCTGCAAATGGGAATGGTCGCGGCCAACCGTGTTTTTGCAATCCTGGATACCGATTCTAAAATTCAAGATACGGGGACCAAAGTACTTTCAACTTTAGAAGGCGCCATCAGTTTTGAGAAGGTACGCTTCAGCTATATTGAAGGCGAGGAGATTTTACGGGGAATTGATCTAGAGGTCAAACCTGGGGAAACCGTAGCGATCGTGGGGGCCACAGGAGCCGGTAAATCTACCATTATTAATTTGTTAGGTCGCTTTTATGAGATAGACAGCGGTATCATAAGTGTAGACGGTATAGATATTAAGGATGTGAAGATAAGTTCGTTGCGTAAAGAAATCGCAGTTGTTCTACAGGACGTATTCCTTTTTGCAGATTCCATTTTGAACAATATTACGCTCAATAACGCTGATATTTCGGAAGCAGATGTAGAGGCAGCCGCACAGGCAATTGGCGTTGATCATTTTATAAAATCACTGCCCGGTGGCTATCAATATAATGTAAAAGAGCGCGGCGCCATGCTTTCCAGCGGGCAGCGCCAACTTATTGCTTTCTTGCGCGCGTATGTAAGTAACCCGAGTATACTCGTGCTGGATGAAGCCACATCATCGGTAGATTCTAATAGTGAGCAGCTCATCCAGATGGCAATAGAAAAAATCACAAAAGAGCGCACAAGTATTGTTATAGCGCACCGACTGGCTACTATTAAAAAAGCAGATAAGATCATTGTGATGGATAAAGGTCAAATCGTTGAAATGGGAACGCACAAAGAGTTACTTCAGAAAGAAGATGGTTTTTACCGTAATCTGTACGAAGTTCAGTTTATGCAGGAAGAAACGGTTTAAGACAAATTAATTTAGCTCAGATCTTCGCGTAGAATTGCTATGAGTTCGTCGTTGTTTTTAAACATCACAAAATCCCCGTCCTTTAAATAACTGATCTGTCCTGTTTCTTCACTTACAACAAGAACCACGGCATCGGTTTTTTCTGAAATTCCCACGGCAGCGCGGTGACGCAGACCAAACCGTAAGGGGATATTGCGTTCATTTGAAACCGGTAAAATCGCGCGGGTGGCGGTGATTTTGTTATCTTCAATAATAGCCGCCCCATCGTGCAGCGTGGAGTTTTTATAAAAAATACTTTCCAATATAGGTTTATTGACCTCAATCAGCATTTTATCGCCGGTATTTTTAACAAAATCAAGATTCGTATTGCGTTGGATTACGATGAGCGCCCCGGTTTTAGTTAGCGCCATGCTCTCACAGGCGCGGATGATTTCTTCCACCTTAGTGGAGGTTATTTGATCATCTTGAAGAAATTTAATATGCTTTAAAAAACCGCTTCTGCGATCTAGTTTTGTCGAACCTATAAGGAGCAGGAATTTTCTGATTTCCTGTTGAAAAACGACGATAAGCGCAAACATACCGGCACCTATAAATTGGCCCAAAATACTGCTCAACATTTCCATTTGTAATAATTGAGTAATCTTCCAGATTACCCAGATTATACAAATCCCAAAAAATATATTTATGGCAACGGTTCCTTTTACCAGTTTATAAAGATAATAAAGCAAGCAGGCCACCAGTATGAT
>JBBPYO010000408.1:0-3610 GCA_038199845.1 Flavobacteriales bacterium | reverse complement strand
CGTTTTTATCTTTGACTAATTTGGTGTCTTCATTTACTGACCCACTTTGATTTGATTTTGATGCCATCACTACTTATTTTTATTAAATAAATTAAAGAATCTTCACAACATATCTCAAATTTTAAATGAAATACTATTATCTATTAAATTTCTGTTTTTAGCGCTAGAAAACAATAGTTAAAAACAGTTAGTAAATGCTTTTGTTTAGATCAAATTGAATATACATCATTTTCAGTATAAAATGGTGGGTAACGGTGGATTTTGATTGAAATGTGGAGTTTTTTATTTAGGATATACAGTGTTCAGTTGTAAACAGTACTTCTAGTTGCAGATATTTATCTCACGATGTGTATCTAAAATATATTAATGAAAATATTTTAAGCTTGGTTATCATTTTGAAACTTTGTGCCCGATTTTTTTAGCATTCAGCTCCAACAATAAAAAATCCCTTTCAGCCGATATTAGGTCGAAAAGGATTGATTTTAATGCGCTTTAAGCTGATTTTAGCCCAAAAAAGGTAGTTATTCAACCTTAATAGTTACAGGCAGAAAGTAACGCTGACCCACTTTTGTAGCGGCTTTTAATTTTTTGTAATTGAGTCTCGCCTTGATAAATTGAGCTACTTCCAGATTATCTGTGTCCACATCTGTAATAACTACTTCCCCTTCTTTGTTTACCACAAAGGTTACCTGAAAGGTAGTTGACTCGACTAAATGCATAGCATTTTTGTCAAGAAGTTGAGAGATTTCTGCAGAAATAGTTAATGGTTTTTCACTTGATGGTGGGTTGCCGTTAGCGAATGAAAAACTGCTGATTGCGAGTGCTGCGATAAGCACTGATTTTGAAATTGTTTTCATGACTGTTTGATTTTTGATTGATGTATTATAGAGACGACCCAATCAACAAATCTGTTACAGTATTTTTCGGAATTAACTAAAACAAAACATATTAGGAATAAAAAAAGCCTTCAAAATAAATTTTGAAGGCTTTTCTTATGAATTCCGTAATACGGAAATACTATTTATCCTCAACTACGCAAGCACTTCATGTACTTTATCCGCAGCTTCCTGAAACTGAATTGCACTCTGTACATTCAATCCGCTGTTATCTATAAGTTCTTTCGCAATATCCGCGTTTGTTCCTTGCAGACGTACAATAATGGGCACATTGATGGTTCCCATATTTTTGTAGGCATCTACAATTCCTTGCGCCACACGGTCACAGCGTACAATACCTCCAAATATATTGACCAAAATCGCTTTAACGCTTGGATCTTTAAGTATTAATTTGAAAGCAATCTCCACGCGCTCCGCATCAGCAGTACCGCCCACATCCAAGAAATTGGCTGGTTCACCACCTGCTTGTTTGATAAGGTCCATTGTAGCCATTGCCAGTCCAGCGCCATTTACCATACAGCCTACATTTCCGTCAAGATCCACATAGTTGAGTCCGGCAGCTTTGGCTTCCACTTCTATGGGGTTCTCCTCACGTATATCACGCATTGCCTCATAATCTTTATGACGGAAAAGCGCATTATCATCAATAGAAACTTTTGCATCTACTGCAAGTATTTTATCATCACTTGTCTTAAGCACAGGATTGATCTCAAAAAGAGAAGAATCGGAGTTATCGTAAGCTTTATAAAGCGCAGTGACAAATTTGGTCATTTCTTTAAAAGCGGTACCGCTCAAACCGAGATTAAAAGCAATACGGCGCGCTTGAAATGGCATGAAACCAACGGAAGGATCAATCTCTTCTTGAAAAATAAGGTGCGGAGTTTCTTCTGCAACTTTTTCAATCTCAACACCACCTTCGGTAGAATACATAATCATATTCTTACCTGTTGCACGGTTGAGCAAAACAGACATATAATATTCTTCAGGCTCGTTATCACCGGGATAGTAAACATCTTCAGCAACAAGAATCTGGTGTACTTTTTTACCTTCTTTAGAAGTTTGCGGAGTTACCAAGGTCATCCCGATAATCTCTCCTGCAATTTTTTCAACTTCCTTTAAGTCTTTTGCGAGCTTTACGCCACCGCCTTTACCGCGGCCCCCAGCATGTACTTGCGCTTTGATCACGTGCCATCCTGTCCCTGTTTCCTCGGTCAGTTTTTTTGCCGCAGCTACTGCTTCCTGCGGGGTGGTGGCAACATGGCCGCGCTGTATGCGCACTCCAAAACTGCTTAAAATTTCTTTTCCTTGATATTCGTGTATGTTCATCTTAAGGCTTTCTACTGGTTAAAAAATATGCTACAAAAATAGCGATTTCGAGCGAACCTCAACAGTTTTTGATCAGATATCCCGATTTTATAAAGGATTATCGACTATTGCTCATCCTGAACTTTATAATCGGAAAAATCAAGCGGATCAAAATTTTTAAAATGCCCGTTAAGCTGAATTAGTTCCTTGGTTCTATTAATTTGCTGTATTACTGGGATGGTCACCGTTAAATGATCTATGAGAAATGCAAAACGTTCTGACTCCGTGTTGATTTGCAGCAGATTGAGTTCGTGCTCCAACGAGAGACCGATTTTGTGCGCAAAGGAATAACTGTTAATTAAGAGTGGATCGAAAACTGGCAAGACTACATCAAGGACATCATATAACTCCTTTACCAATATATAAAATCGCCTCTTTTGGGAAGATGTTCCGTCATTGATATTTTCAAAAAAGCGCACTTCACCACCAGCATACAATTTATCGTTAAGTGTGGGCTTAAATGATCGTATTGAAAAGCTTCGTAAGCCTTCACAGATCACATCGCAGCCACCAGAAGGATAGCGCTTCACAACTTGAATCAGTTTTACTTCAGTCCCATACCGCATTTCCTTATTGATAAAAGCAGGTATGCCGAAGGTTATTTCATCCTGCTCGCAGTCTGCGATAAGCTGCTGGTAACGATCTTCAAAAATATGTAGCGCGAGTTTTTCAGTTGGAAAGACCACCATTTCTAAAGGGAATAAAGCAAGGGTTAAATTCATGATCAGTTTTCTTTAAAAGTACAATCTACATGCAAGATAATTAATGAATAATGCTTCGCCAAGCGCAATCTGCAAAGTTTTCTGAGAATAAAATGTGTAAAAGTATTTTCTATAGTAGCTTTGCGCATTTGTTAAAGTGCCTAATTAGTAACACCATGACCCATAAAGACCTACTGGCCATTGCCCAAGAATTTGACAGCCCCGTGTATGTATATGATGCTGCGCAGATTGAATCACAGTACAAAAGATTGACAAACGCCTTTGAAAAAGTGGAAAACCTGCGAATCAACTACGCAGTTAAAGCACTTTCCAATATGGCCATCCTGCAATTGCTACATGAGCAGGGCGCAGGGCTGGATACCGTTTCTGCCCAAGAAGTACGTCTCGGTTTGCAAGCCGGTGTACCACCTGAGAAAATTATTTTTACTCCCAATGGTGTTTCTTTGGCAGAAATAGAACAGGTTGCAAAACTGGGTGTGCAGATCAATATCGATAACCTTTCCATATTAGAGCAATTTGGTACTCGTCATCCTAAAACGCCGGTCTGTGTACGTATCAATCCGCATGTGATGGCCGGGGGAAACGCAAATATTTCAGTAGGTCATATAGATAGTAAATTTGGAATTT
>JBBPYO010000407.1:0-8922 GCA_038199845.1 Flavobacteriales bacterium | reverse complement strand
TAATTAAGAGGAAATGTTGAATACATTCTGCCTTACGGTAAAGGTTGGTTCAGCTTCCCTAATTGCGATTTATTCCAAATAGCTGAATCCCGAAAAAATTACTCTAAACCTGATTTTAATCATTTTTTAACGTTCTCTTCACAAATACTTTTACGCTCAGATTCAAAGAACTATGAACATTATTTATATGCTTTTAGGCGTGAGTGTAGTAGTTGCCCTACTATTTTTTATTGCCTTTATTGTTTCGGTTAGAAAAGGGCAGTACGACGATGTCTATACACCCTCTGTTCGGATGCTTTTTGATGACGAACTAGTTAAACCTAAACCAGATAAAGATCAATCTGATTCTAAAGAGAAATCCAACTAACTATGGAGTTACAGCAGTTTTATTATGATAACAAGATTGTAAAGAAGTTTGTTATCGCTACAATGTTTTGGGGTTTAATAGGTATGAGCGTAGGATTATTACTAGCTACGATGTTCTTGTTTCCAAATATCACCGACGGAATTCCCTGGTTGAGTTTTGGTCGGTTGAGACCTTTACATACAAACGCAGTGATTTTTGCATTTGTAGGAAACGCCATTTTTGCGGGAGTTTATTATTCCAGTCAGCGCCTGCTAAAAGCAAGAATGTGGAGCGATGCTTTGAGTAATTTCAATTTCTGGGGTTGGCAGGCAATTATTGTTGCTGCCGCAATCACACTGCCCATGGGCTTCACTTCCTCTAAGGAATATGCAGAGCTGGAATGGCCCATAGATATTGCCATAACATTGGTTTGGGTGGCTTTTGGGGCTAACCTTATAGGAACCATGATTGTAAGGAGACAACGCCATTTATATGTGGCCATTTGGTTTTATCTCGCCACTTTTGTTACCGTTGCAGTACTTCATATAATCAATAATATTGAAATTCCCGTTAGTGCTTTTAAAAGTTATTCGGTGTATTCTGGAGTTCAGGATGCGCTTGTACAATGGTGGTACGGGCATAACGCAGTAGCTTTTTTCCTTACTACACCGTTTCTTGGGTTGATGTACTATTTTGTTCCAAAAGCGGCGAACCGTCCCGTGTATTCCTACAGGCTTTCCATAGTCCATTTTTGGTCGCTTATCTTTATTTATATCTGGGCAGGCCCGCATCATTTATTATATACTTCTTTACCAGATTGGGCTCAGAACCTTGGGGTTGCCTTTTCCATAATGCTACTTTTTCCATCTTGGGGCGGGATGATCAATGGATTATTGACCCTACGCGGAGCTTGGGATAAAGTTAGGGTAGATCCCGTTCTAAAATTTATGGTGGTTGCAATTACGGGTTATGGGATGGCCACTTTTGAAGGACCAATGCTTTCCCTTAAAAACGTAAATGCCATTGCACATTTCAGCGATTGGATTATTGCACACGTTCACGTGGGCGCCTTGGCGTGGAATGGGTTTTTGACTTTTGGAATGTTATACTGGATGGTCCCGCGATTGTTCAAAACCCAATTATGGTCGGTAAAATTGGCCAATGTCCATTTTTGGATAGGAACGCTGGGTATAATCATGTACGCATTACCTATGTATGTCGCGGGATTTGTTCAAGCTTCAATGTGGAAACAGTTCAATCCTGACGGAACCTTGACCTACGGAAACTTTTTAGAAACCGTAACTGAAATTATGCCGATGTACTGGATGCGTGCCATCGGAGGTAGCCTTTACATCGTGGGAGCGATCGTGATGTTGTACAATATTATTAAAACTGCAAAACAAGGTAGCGCAGTAGAAGATGAACTGGCGGAAGCCGCGGCACTAGTTCCTGTAACTAAAAAACGCACAAAAGGTGAGGCTTACCATAGTTGGTTAGAAAGAAGACCGGTTAAATTAACCATTTATGCCACTATTGCAATTCTAATTGGAGGAGCTTGTCAAATCATCCCTTCTTTACTGGTGGATGACTATGTGCCCGTAATTTCCAGCGTAAAACCGTACACACCATTAGAACTGGAAGGCCGCGATCTTTATATCCGTGAAGGTTGTGTGGGTTGTCATTCACAAATGGTGAGGCCTTTTAGAAGTGAAGTGGAGCGCTATGGCGAATATTCTAAAGCTGGAGAATACCGTTACGACTTTCCTTTTTTATGGGGAAGTAAACGTACCGGACCGGATTTACACAGGGTTGGTCAAAAATATTCTGATAACTGGCATTTAAACCATATGTACGATCCGCAGAGTACCTCGGCAGGTTCAATAATGCCCTCGTATCAATGGATTGTAAAAGATGAACTGGATAAGAGCAACACCGAAACTAAGATGAAGGCCATGCAAACGCTGGGCGTGCCTTACACAGATGAAGAAGTTGCCAACGCACAAAAATGGATGTTGCAACAGGGAACTAAAATTGAAGAGAACTTATATTCCGATCCTGATTTTGCTACCACTTATGAAACCGATAAAAATTATGCTTCGGAAAATAACCTGGAATTTATCGAAATGCGCAATCGGGAGATTGTCGCCCTCATCGCATATCTACAGCGTTTAGGGACCGATATTAAGGCGAAAGATTTAGAAGAAATTTATACCAACTAAAAAATAGAGCAATGTTTAAATTCGTAAAAGGCCATTTGGAAAGTATAGACGGTGTAGGGATCTATCCGCTAATTTCCCTATTGATATTTTTCATCTTCTTTATTGTGCTATTCGGGTGGGTGATCACCGCAAAAAAAGAATATATCGATGACGTGAGTAACCTCCCATTAGATAAAGAAGATGCGCTAGATAATGCTGAACCACTTCAAAACCATTAACAATGAAACAAGTATATCCCATATTACGCGTAGTTGGCTTTGTTGTACTGACCTTTGTTCTGGCAGAAATGAGTCTTGAGAACAGTGATAAAAACGCCTTTGAAACCTATCCATATTTGTGGTTGATCATTGGGCTGGTACTTCTCTTCGGCATTGCCATTGAGATATCGGCAGGTGCACTAAATGCAGTATTGTATAAAAGCTTAACACCAGAAGCTAGGAAACAATATGATCTTACAGAAAAAGCTAAAGAAGATGCCAAACTGGAATGGTGGAGAAAAACTTACAAAAAATTATTGGATAAAAAGCCTGTTGCAAATGAGGGCGAAATCATACTTGATCACGACTATGACGGAATAAGGGAATTAGATAATAACCTACCGCCGTGGTGGCTTTATGGGTTTTATGCCACTATACTTTTTGCATTTGTATATATGTTTAAGTATGAGGTTTTTGGAGGAACCAGCCAAAAAGAAGAATACTTAACAGAAGTTGCAGAGGCCGAGCGTGAAATAGAGGAATATAAGAAAAATGCCAAAGGCCTAGTCACCATAAATACCGTAGAATTATTAACGGAGGATGCAGATCTAGCAGCTGGAAAATCGATTTTCACCATCAATTGTATCGCTTGCCACAAAGCAGATGGGGGAGGAGGAATTGGCCCTAATCTAACCGATTCCTATTGGGTTTTGGGGGGCGGAATAAAAAACGTGTTCAATACAATTACAGAAGGTGGACGCCCAGGAAAAGGAATGATCTCGTGGAAATCTGATTTAAAACCTGGAGAAATCGCACAAGTTGCAAGTTTTGTCTTGAGTTTAAATGGTACTACTCCAGCAGATCCGAAAGAGCCAGAAGGAGAATTGTATACTGATTCTTCTGATACTGGAGAAGCAGAGGGTAAATAGATTCAATGCTACTTTCCCTAAAAAAGAAGAGCATAAGACCAGGAATAAAAACAAAATAATCAGCATATTTTGAAAGATCAGGAAAACGAAAGATTTAGGGATAGTATTGGCACGTTGACCGAAGAGGGAAAGCGTTCCTGGGTGTATCCTAAGAAGCCATCGGGAATCTTATATGAATACCGAAAATATGTAAGCTATGTATTGCTTGTTTTCCTTCTAGCTGCTCCCTTTATAAAGATAAATGGAAACCAGTTCCTGATGTTCAATGTGCTGGAACGCCGCTTTAATATTTTTGGTTTTCCATTCTGGCCTCAAGATTTTTACCTGTTTGTGATCATAATGTTGATAGGTGTAATTTTTGTCGCCTTATTTACGGTGGCCTTTGGAAGGGTTTTCTGTGGATGGATCTGCCCCCAAACTATTTTTATGGAAATGGTTTTTAGAAGAATTGAATACTGGATAGAAGGGGATCGTGGGAAACAAATCAGGTTGGATAAGCAAGAATGGAACGCAGAGAAGATCCGGAAAAAAGGCTTTAAATGGACTGTGTTCCTTATAATTTCTTTTATAATCGCAAATGTGTTCCTTGCTTACATTATAGGAAGCGATCGCTTGCTGCTTTATATTCTAGATGGTCCCCTGGCGCATTTAAGCACGCTATTGTCATTGATAATCTTTACAAGTGTTTTCTATTTTGTTTTTGCCTGGTTCAGGGAACAGGTTTGTATAATCGTATGTCCTTATGGAAGGCTGCAAGGTGTACTATTGGATACTAAATCTATCGTTGTTGCTTATGACCATAAGCGTGGCGAAAAGGAGGAAGGCCGTGCAAAATTCAAAAAAAATGAGGATAGGGAAGCAAGCGGAAAAGGGGATTGTATAGACTGTTTTCAATGTGTAAATGTATGTCCTACTGGAATTGACATCAGAAACGGTACGCAGTTGGAATGTGTGAATTGTACTGCTTGTATTGATGCCTGTAATGAAATGATGGTTGCCGTAGACCTGCCAAAAGGATTAATCCGCTTAGCAAGTGAGGAAAATATTGAGAAAAAGACAAAATTCAAATTTACGCCTCGACTTAAAGGTTATACTGCAGTTCTGTTTATTCTGGTTTCACTATTAGCGGGAATGTTATTTCTACGCAGTGATATAGAGGCGAATATTTTTAGGTTACCAGGACAATTATACGAACACAAAGAAGGAAGTATAATTAGTAATGTCTATACCTATAAATTGCTCAACAAAACCTCCAAAGATTTTGAAAATATACATTTTGAGCTGGTTTCTCATAAAGGAAATATCAAGACGGTCAAAAGCGATCTTAAGGTTCCTGCACGAGGGATGGCAGAAGGTACTTTATTTATTGAGATTGACCAAAATGCGCTTAAGAATGAAAAAGATAAAATAGAAATAGAAGTATATAGTGGGGATGTTTTAATTGAAACCACTAAGACCAATTTTCTGGGACCAAGAAGCTATAGATAAAGATTTAGAACTTCAATCCAGTTCGTGAAACATGGGACAGAGATATAAACTATTTAAAAAGTCATTATGAAAATAAATTGGGGAACAGGAATGGTGCTGGTTTTGGTGGCATTTATAAGCTTCATCATGTATTTTGTGGTGACCATGCTGACAAATAAAGATTATGATCAGGATCTGGTCGTAGAAGATTATTATAAGGCCGAGTTACACTATCAAGAAGAAATTGATGCTGAAGAAAATGCACTGGCGTTAAAAGAAAATATTCAGGTTTTTAGCAAAGATGGAAGCTGGTTAGTGGAATTACCTAATGCTATTAATTTAGCGAAAATTGAAGGAGCTATTCACTTATACCGTCCTTCTAACAAACGGCTTGATTTTGAGATTCCGTTGACAGGTTTAGAAACGAATGAAGTTATAATTCCCAATGAAAAATTGATAAGTGGCCGCTGGAATATTATGGTCAATTGGACGTATGAAAACAAAGAGTATTTATTTAAAAAAGAGATTAATAATTAAAGCATGCTACTATCTGCCTTCATTTTTGGTCTTTTAGGAAGTTTACACTGTGTGGGAATGTGCGGTCCCATTGCATTTTTATTACCCGTAGATAGGGAGAATAATTTACGAAAACTCTTTCAAATATTTCTATATCACTTCGGGCGGCTTTTCGCGTATAGTTTAATTGGTCTTGCCTTTGGGTTAATGGGGAAAAGTCTTTCTCTTTTTGGACTGCAACAGCAACTATCAATTTTTATTGGTGTTCTTATGTTGATTGTTATATTTCTTCCCACTAAGATCTTTAACAAATATAATTTCTCGAAGCCGCTTTACCGGTTACTTGGCAAGGTTAAAAACAATCTCGGAACAGCGCTTAAAAAGAAAAACCCAGACACCTTTTTTACTGTCGGATTTTTAAATGGGTTTTTGCCTTGCGGGCTGGTTTATATGGCATTATTTGGCGCAATAGCAGGAGGAAGTGCATTACAGGGAAGTTTATATATGTTGTTATTTGGTTTGGGAACCATTCCATTAATGACCACAGCGATTTGGATTGGAAATTTTTTATCTGGAAAGGTGCGCCAGCATGTGAGAAGAGCAATTCCTGTATTCTTAACCATTATAGCCATTCTCTTTATTCTAAGAGGACTGGGCCTAGGAATTCCTTATGTATCACCAAAAAGATGGTAGAGAAAGTGAACACCAATTACCAATGTGAGCCAATTACAACTAATTAATCTTTTATAAAACTAAAATTATGATCCTACAAGCTATTATTCCCTTGGTTAATTGGGGCATGGGCACTGCGCTAATTATTGTTTTTGGAGTGGTTTGCGTGGCATTGGTACTGCTCGTGTTAAATATGATAAACAGTGACAAAAAGAAAGATGATTAAAACAGCAGAATCTTTTTTGACTTCTCATTTTCTTTATTTTATTACTTTGATCGAGATCTGCTCGGCTACTGACTATTTTTCTTAGCCTGATCTCAAATCATTAAAATTCTATTGTAATTAAGAGGTTTCTAAAGATACTTTTTGAATGTTTCCTTATTGATTTTTATAATATTCTAGAACTGAAAATTCAACTGCAAATTTTGATTAATTCTAAACTGTTTAATGCAAACGAATTTTGCGTTAGGGATTGAAGTAAATCTAAGTGCACCTACCGGTAGGAAGCCTTTTTTCGAGGAACGAGCAAAAAGATTGCAACGTAAAGCCCGACCCGCGGGGAAACACCCAAAAAAACATAAAGGTGATTCAATCAAAGCTCGACCGGTTAGAGAAACACCCAAAAAACTGATATAAACGCTCGAAAATTGGCTTGATTTGGGTAATAAATGACATGATTAGAAGATTAATTGTTTAGGGACATCTGACTTAAAATCACCATTTAAACCTAAAAACCGATCCAATAAAAACGAATTTCGCGTTAGGGATTGAAGTGGAAATCCTTTTTTCGAGGAACGAGCAAAAAGATTGCAACGAAAAGCCCGACCCGCAGGGAAACGCCCAAAAAAACATCAAGGTAATTAAACCAAGCCTAGTCCGCAGGGAAACGTCCAAAAAAGTATCAAGGTAATTCAACAAAAGCCTGGTTCGCAGGGAAACGCCCAAAAATCGATTAAAATGGTCCAAAATGGCAAGGAATTGAATAAAATCCGATGGCTTTCAGGAAAGGATAACATTCTATTGACGTAAGTTCGATCTAAGCAAGATTTGTCCGATTGAGTGAAATTCTGAAAGGATTTTGTATCAAGACCTACATTTTCGATTAAAAATGACATTTCTCGATACAATTTTTTGCAAAAATCACTCGAAATGACAATTTTCAACATTTTATCATATTATATTGAAGTCAGATTTTTAGGATCTTTCCGGTATTTAAATACTCTTTAAGGTTAATTGGATTACCTTCTTTTACAAATCACCTACAATCATTTTCCTTTTCTCAATAGCTCTTTATTGATATGGTTAATATATTCTACCGGTCGTCATAAGTTCAGCCAACATATGACGATTGTCATTTAATAGTTACAGAGGATTGAACACCTTTACCAATTAAAAATCAATCCTAATGCAAATAACATCACCACATAATTTTCATATTCCCGTTATGGGTTTGGCATATTCCATAGACTCTCCCATAAAAGTTGCTTGTTATGGTATAAATTCGGCAATTTCTATCATTGAAGACAATTTAATGGAGACAATGCGGAAGCATTACTCTCAAAAATATAAGGAGACTTATGTAGCTATTACGATTAAAGAAAAAGATTATCGCATAAAGAGGATCACCAATTACCTTAATCTTATGCAAAAGCTGGTAAATATTGAATTTGAAAAGATCAAAGCGTCCACTTTTACGCTAGGTTCAGATCTCATGAAATATTTTGAAATGCTCCCAAATAGTGGAGAACTTAAAAATATCTTTCAGAAATTTTTACTGACCGAAGATGTTTCGGAAAAAGAAAATCTAGCAAACCTGCTCAAAGAAAAAATGAAGCCGGGAACTATTGAGGTCAATATTATGACCAAGGTAGACAAAGATAATTTAGGTGAAGATGATTTTCCTATTGCAGATGGATCAGACGCGCTTACTGCTTTAAAAGCCTACGCAATTAGTGATTTAAAGGATTCTGCGATTATTTTTTCCGCAGGACTCAATCCCAGATTGTATAATTATATGGAAAACTTCAGGAATTTCGACGCCGATGCTTCTGGACATTTTCATAAAAAAGTGGTTATTAAAGTAAGTGATTATCGGTCAGCCCTTATTCAGGGTAAATATTTGGCTAAAAAAGGAATCTGGGTAAGCGAATTTAGAATTGAATCTGGTTTAAATTGTGGCGGACATGTTTTTGCTACACAAGGATTACTACTGGGTCCCATTTTAAATGAATTTAAAGAAAAAAAGAAGGAACTTCAGGATAGTTTATTCAGTTTATATAATCCTGCGATATTAGGAAAAGGACAACCCGGATTTTCAGAGCCTCATCCCATAAAAATCACCGTGCAAGGGGGGATTGGAACTTCAGAAGAGGATAATTTACTACATGATTATTATAAAGTGGACAGTACAGGCTGGGGAACGCCATTTTTGTTATGCCCAGAAGCCACAACAGTAGATCAAGAAACACTGCAGGTACTTTTAAATTCTAAAGAAAAAGATGTGGTAAGAAGCCAATCTTCACCTCTTGGAGTGGCTTTTAATTATCTAAAAGGTACAAGTGCAGAAACCGAAAGG
>JBBPYO010000406.1:0-8241 GCA_038199845.1 Flavobacteriales bacterium | reverse complement strand
TTCATTCTACCCGTTGTCTTGATTTACCTTCCCATAATGATCCTTATAAAATGGTACGCATATAAAGCGATACGATTAGAATTTTCCGAAGAATTTCTGATCAAAAAAACCGGATTATGGAACAAAAGGACCGAAATAATAGCGATCTATAAACTACAATCTGTGACCATAAAACAGCCTTTTTGGTATAAAAAACGGGATCTATTTAACCTGATTTTTCATACCGCAAGCGGAGATATAGCCTTTTCTGCACTTGATGGTGAAATTCTGAAATATATAAATTACAGCATTTACAAAATAGAAACTTCAGAAAAACCGTGGATGTAAAGCAGCATATTATCTGATTTCCGGGAGATTTTCTGGGCGAACTTCTCGCATCATTGCATATACTTTTTCAAAAATATCATCTGTAGAAGGTTTTGAGAAATAATCACCATCTGTACCATATGCGGGACGATGTGGTCTTGAAGTCAGCGTTTGTGGTGCACTGTCAAGCAGTCTGTAAGCATTTTGACATTCAATTACCTGCTGCATTAAATACGCCGAAGCACCGCCGGGCATATCTTCATCGATCACCAATAAACGGTTCGTTTTTGCAACACTCTTCACTGTTTCCTTACTTAGGTCAAAGGGCAACAGACTTTGTGCATCTATAACTTCCGCGTTGATACCCACCGTTTGCAGTTCTTTTGCTGCATCCATAACCAGACGTAAGGTACTTCCATAAGAAAGTAAAGTGATATCAGTTCCTTCTTTAAGTACTTCCACCTGACCAATTGCAGTACGGAATTCTCCCATATTTTCGGGTAGTTTTTCTTTGAGGCGGTAACCGTTAAGGCATTCAATAATAAGTGCAGGTTCGTCACTTTGCATCAGCGTATTATAGAATCCGGCCGCTTTTGTCATATTGCGCGGTACAAGAATATAAACGCCACGCAGCAAATCAAGAAGCGCCGACATTTGTGATCCACTATGCCAGATTCCTTCTAACCGGTGGCCGCGCGTACGTACGATAAGCGGCGCGGTCTGTGTACCATGCGTGCGGTAACGCAAGGTAGCGAGATCATCACTAAGCGTAGTCATTGCGTAAAAAATGTAATCTAAGTACTGTATTTCGGCAATAGGTCTAAATCCGCGAAGTGCCAAACCTATTCCTTGTCCAATAATGGTAGCTTCACGAATACCAACATCCGCAACGCGTAATGCACCATATTTTTCCTGCATTCCCTCAAGACCTTGATTTACATCGCCTATGGCACCGGAATCCTCTCCAAAAACTAGCGCGTTAGGATATTTGGCAAAAAGGGCATTAAAATTATCTCTTAATATTATACGCGCATCTACATCTTTTGAATTATCGCCATAGATCGGCGCAACGGCCTTGACGTGTATGGCGGCGGTCTCCGTCTCATTATGCAAATGACTGCTATACGCTGGCTGCTCTTTGATGATATAATCGGTTACCCAATTCTGAAGTTCCTCCCTTGCAGGTAGATCTTCATTACGCACCACGCGCAATACTTTACGAGCAATTGAAATCACGTCGTTTTTTAAAGCATCCTTCTCCTCATGGAGTCGGTTGCGCAAGGGTTTTATAAATTGGCTGTTGTCACTTTCTTTAATGAGACGATCCAGCAGGGCTAAAACTTTATCCTTTTCAGCTTTGATTGGATTAAGAAAAGCATCCCAGGCGCGGCGTTTTCCTTCGCGAACGTTGCGTTTGATCTGTTTTTCGATTTCTATGAGCTCTTCATCGGTAGCGATTTGATTTGCCAGCATCCACTCCCGAAGTTTCACATTACAATCATGTTCTTCTTCCCAACGGAGGCGTTCTTTGCTTTTATAACGCTCGTGCGATCCAGACGTGGAGTGGCCCTGAGGTTGCGTAAGCTCTTTTACATGCAGTAAAACGGGTACGTGCTCTTTTCTGGCAATGGAACCCGCTTTTTCAAAAGCTTCAATAAGGGCGGGATAATCCCAGCCATTAACCTGGATCATTTCAAATCCTTTTTCGTCTTCATTCCGTTGAAAACCGGCCAGGATTTTTGAAATATCCTGCTTTGTGGTCTGATGTTTGGCGTGTACCGAAATACCATATTCATCATCCCAGACACAGGCAACCATGGGAACTTGTAAGACGCCGGCCGCATTTATGGTCTCAAAGAAAAGACCTTCGCTGGTACTGGCATTTCCTATTGTCCCCCATGCAACTTCGTTGCCATTTACACTTAGCCCTTCCTTATCGGAATCTGGCAATTGTCTAAATAATTTTGAAGCTTGTGCAAGACCTAATAATCTGGGCATTTGTCCTGCAGTAGGTGAAATGTCTGCGCTGCTGTTATATTGTTGGGTAAGGTCATTTGCTGTGTTACTGGACAAACTATGGGTGCCAAAATGCCCGCCCATCTGTTTCCCCGCACTCATGGGATCATGCTCCAGACTTGCATGGGCGTAAAGACCGGCAAAAAAATTCTCTATGCTCAACTTTCCGATGGCCATCATAAAAGTCTGATCGCGATAATAACCGGCGCGCCAGTCTCCTTTTTTAAAGGCTTTTGCCATGGCAAGCTGTGGTAACTCCTTACCATCGCCAAAAATACCGAATTTGGCCTTGCCAGTAAGTACCTCCCTTCGGCCCAGTAAGCTACATTCTCTACTCATTACCGCTATTCTATAATCTTTGAGAACGGTCTCCTTAAAATCTTCGAACGAAAGCGATGTAGTACTGTCTGCTTGTGTGGCCATAAAGTATTTAATTATTTTGCAAAAGTAGTTAAAATATGCGGTTGAACCAATTTAAGGAAATGTCAATAAAATGATAATTTTATTGTTAATAATTATCTGAGGCTAATAAAAATGAAATATGGAAATTAGAGGGGTCTTTTTTGCATTATTGCTAATTTATGGTAATTATATTCTGATTCAGCAGAATGCTATAAAACAATCAGTTGTTATTACCATTTATTAGTAAAGAGTTCAGTCAATATTCCCGAGCTTATTCTTATATATAATTTACCTTTTTACAAATTGTTGATTATCATGATATTCAGAATGATTACTGAGAAAACTCTCCACCAAATCAAATCACACTGAATCTTTTTTTGCGATAGGGATTGAAGTGGAAATCCTTTTTTGAGGCACGAAAAAAAGATTGCAGCGTAAAGCCCGACCCACTTTTTTTTTGTGGGGATCGCCCAAATTAAATCAGACAATAATAATTAGATTGCATACTAGATTGATTTTTTAAAATAGCCTATAAGTCTTGATCATTCACTTTGCTAATCATACTGGAGAACGAGTTGCTGATTAAAAATTAAATTTCC
Source organism: Flavobacteriales bacterium (assembly GCA_038199845.1). Classification (GTDB taxonomy): domain Bacteria; phylum Bacteroidota; class Bacteroidia; order Flavobacteriales; family Flavobacteriaceae; genus Leeuwenhoekiella. The sequence continues at coordinate 4,918 of JBBPYO010000406.1, read as the reverse complement.
TTTTTTGCGATAGGGATTGAAGTGAAAATCCTTTTTTGAGGCACGAAAAAAAGATTGCAGCGTAAAGCCCAACCCACTTTTTTCAAGTGGGGATCGCCCAATAAATAATGTTAACTTCCAAACAGAATCGTTGGACAATCAATACAACAGCATATTTATAGCGTCAGAATTAAAATAACTATAGGAATTAAAATAAGTTCAATACCATTTTCTGGTAAAGAGATTAAGTAAAGTACGCAAGCTCAGCGTAACGATAAAACGTATTTTCTGATCATAATCTGGTTGGCCGATTTCCCATCCTCGTGAAGAAAGTACCGGCAGATAGAGTTCAAAATAATCTTCTACCAGAACCGCTCTTATCCCGGTATCAAAAGCGAAACGGGCGCTATTCCCTCTGCTTTTAAACATCCCAACATCGCCATAAACATGCAGAAAGCGATAAAGTGTGGTACTTGCATTTGCGGTTGCCATCCATTCATTTGCAAAAGGACGTTCCAGTTGGGATTTAAAACCTCCCTCTGAGATGATAAGTTGCTGACTAAAAAGACCACTGCTTTCTGACCTTCCGTAATAATTGTAATTGAAAAGATAATCAGTGGGTCTGTCAAGCGCAAAACTGAAGAAATCGCCGTCAGAGCGCGTGTCATTATAAAGAAATGTACCCGCGAAAAGACGAAAATCAAATTGGCGGTTATTCAAAAATACTTTCCTGTATTTAGCAGTGGCCGAAACTTTACTAAATTTTTTGGCCAGTTGAAAATCGGTATTCCAGCTAAATGCATTGATAACACCCGGACTACTATTTGAATAGCGCACGTTAAAGACATTATAATCAGGATCTTCGTTAGTGATAAATTCAGATGCGTCACGTGATACGTTAATGCTGCTTAGGGTCAAAAACTGTCGTTTATCAGACCGAAAATCATTTGTCCTAAATGCAAAAGTCATATACGGACTGTATTTATTGTAAAAGGCATCTGGCGCGAAAGACTGCGTGGAAGCCGAGATCCCATAGCGTATGGCGTACAGATTACCTTCTTCAATATTTTGGGTATAACTGAGACCTACGCTGCCCACAAGAGTTTTGGATTTTAGGCCAAATTGCGGTTCAACGCTGTAACTAAAGGCTTTAGAAAGTAGGGTTTTGTTATACATATTCGCTCCCAGCGAGATTCCATCGTAAAAATTATATTCAAAAACGGGCATAAAAAACACCTGACTTTTGGCCGGGTTTTCGAGATCCTGAAATAATTTAAATTGTACCGGTTTGTGAAAACCTAGAAAAGGATGCAATTTCTTATAGTTGTTGCGCCGGTTAAATTCTGGAACAACACCATCCTTATTTAATGCTACGCGGTCAATGCCTGCTGCATTGATCGCAATGATTTTCTCGCCTTTAAAACCTTGCTGCCAGCGCTGAGAAACAACACTGTCTTTATTCATGCCATAGATAGAAATAGGCATGGTATTGTCGCGTTTATTCTGGATTTTTAAATATATTGAATCCCCTCGCTTTCTTATGTGTTCTAACTTGTAATCAATTTTTACGCGTGTTTTTACATAGTCCTCAAAAAACCAATCCAGATTTTTATCGGTATTTTTCCGAAGCATTTGTTCAAAAACGGACGATGAAGTTGCTTGAAGTTTTTCAGCAGTATAAAATTGGTTGATCGTGCTATCTATAACATTTTTGCCCACATAAGATTGCAAATAATTGAAACCGCTGCCGGCTTTATAGGCGTTGCCAATATTCTCATTGAATTTTATGAGCGAATCATAGGTAGTATTGAGTGGCTGATCCAGATTGAGACGCGCCATATGCAAATATAGCAAGCTATACTGATCGTTAAACTCTAAGTTAGAAAGATTATACTGGCGTAATAACCAGTATTTCTCCAGGCTCCCTATGACTTTTAATTTTGGATAATGTAGATCAATATACCGCATCATCAAGTGGATTTTTATCGCATCACCCACCCAACGATCCTTGCGTGGATTAAAAAGCAAAGTGTTGTCCACAAACTGATTAACTTCTGTCTTTAGGATCTGCAGCTCATATTTAAACCCATTGGGAAACGGATTAATAAATTCTGGTAACTGGTTAAGGCCATACACGGGATTGTCGTGGTAATCCTCTACCGAAAGCAACAACTTATCAAAAGGGTAGGGACCCAGTTCTTTAGTAAGATAACTGCTCACTTTATCTATGATCATAGAGCGATTTGTAGGATCTTCCTTGTCATCGATAATATTGGTAAGTATTTTAAAATTATCCGTTTCCACAAACTCAAAATCAGGTTTGTTTCTAAGGTAAATGGTAGCCTGAATTCGGTCTTTTCCAGTAAAAATGGCTTTAAAATGGGTAGAATCTGTAAGATTATCTGTCTTTTGATCCAATTCTGAAATGGCTTTCATACCTAGCGGAAGCGCTAATGCAATATCAAAATCCGTCGGACTCATATAAAGGTCGTCCAGATTTTTATTGCTGTAGCTTTCCCATTTTCCATCATAAACGGCGGGAGCTAAAAACCAGTAGCGTAAATTATAATCGCCATTACCAAGAACGCCATAACGCGTGAAGCGCCCATCTTGAATTTTAACTTCGTAAAAAAAGCTGATTTTTGCCGTTTTTCCGGGTAAAAGAGGAGTTTTTAAAGAAACTTCTAAAATATCTACTTCTTCTGGACGTGAAAATTGTAGCGTCTGGTAATTGCCATCTGCAACAGATCGTATAGTTGTATGACCGCGAAATTCTTTTTTTGCCAAATGAAAACGGCGGTCGTAATTTTCGGCAAAACGCTTTGCCAACTCAGATTTTTTAGACGAAAAACTATTTGCCCAGTCGTTAAAAACGATCTTGTGCAAAGTATCTTTTGAAGTATTCTTAAACACGGTTTCCTGCTGTATTTGCAGCGTGTGCGTGTCACTGTTCAACCTCCCATTGATATGGATGCTGTTTTGGCTCCATGCAAACTGGTAAAAAAGAAGGTATACAAAAAATGCGGGCAAGAATTTGCTCAAAGTAACGGTGGTCTTATATCATTTTAATTTAAAAAAAGGTGCATCAGTATTTTATAATCGGGATCTGCCTTCAGCTCATCGACTAGTATACGTAACGTAAAAGTATGTCGTTTGGTTTTAAGGTTATTTAAAAGTTGGGACTTAGGTTGTATTCTGCGTAAAAATTATTGAGTACTTCAATCACTTCATCTTCGGTATCTACGAGATGAATAAGCTCCACGTCATTTTCGCTAATATTCGCATATCCCTCCAATAAAATTTTACTGATCCAGCCTATTAAATCTTGCCAAAAATCCCGGCCAACAAGGATTATAGGAAATTTATCGATTTTATGGGTTTGGATCAAGGTGATCGCTTCAAAAAGTTCGTCGAGTGTGCCAAAACCTCCAGGCATAACTACAAAACCCTGAGAATATTTCACAAACATCACTTTACGTACAAAGAAATAATCAAAATTGATGCTTTTATCGCTGTCAATATAGGGATTATCATGTTGCTCAAAAGGAAGGTCAATATTAAGTCCCACTGAAGTACCACCGGCAAGATGCGCACCTTTATTTGCAGCTTCCATGATTCCCGGACCGCCACCGGTGATTACGCCGTAGCCATTGTCAACGATTTTTTGCGCGATAGCGGAAGCAAGTTTGTAAAGCTCATGATCTGGCTTGGTACGCGCGCTTCCAAAGATGGAAACACACGGTCCAATGCGGCTTAATTTTTCAAAACCATTGACGAATTCGCCCATGATTTTAAAAATGGCCCAAGAGTCGTTGGTTTTGTTTTCATTCCATCCTTTCGGTTGATTTTCAATCCTCATAGTATGATTTTGGGGTTATTTTGGCTGTTTTTTAGCCTTTTTCTTCGATTTTTTTGGCTTTTCAATGGGTTTTGCGCTTGCTAATTCTTCTTTTAGAAATTTCGCAGTATATCCTTTGTTCGCTTTCGCGACTTCTTCAGGAGTTCCCTGTGCTACAATCTCACCACCGGCGTTTCCACCCTCTGGGCCTATATCTATAATATGATCTGCAACTTTGATTACATCCATATTATGTTCTATAATAAGTACTGTATTTCCTTTATCAACGAGTTTGTCAAGAACTTCAAGCAGCACTCTAATATCTTCAAAATGTAATCCGGTGGTAGGTTCATCAAGGATATAAAATGTATTCCCGGTATCTCTTTTAGAAAGTTCGGTAGCGAGTTTGATACGCTGCGCTTCCCCGCCGGAAAGTGTAGTTGATTGTTGGCCGAGGGAAATATAACCCAGCCCCACATCTTTTATGGTTTTTACTCTACGGAAGATATTTGGAATAGGTTCAAAGAATTCCACCGTTTCATTAATGGTCATTTCCAGCACATCTGCAATTGATTTCCCTTTGTACCGGATTTCTAATGTCTCGCGGTTGAAACGTTTTCCCTGGCAGGTTTCACATTCCACATAAACATCTGGTAGAAAGTTCATTTCGATCACGCGCAAACCACCACCACGACACGTCTCGCAACGACCTCCTTTTACATTAAAACTGAAACGCCCGGGTTTATAACCACGGATGAGCGATTCTGGGATTTTAGCAAAAAGACTACGTATTTCACTAAAAACACCCGTATATGTAGCGGGGTTTGAACGTGGCGTGCGGCCTATTGGCGATTGGTTTATATCAATAACTTTATCACATTCATCCAGCCCTTTAATACTTTTATAGGGTTTTGGTATTTTGACGCCATTAAAATAATGGGCGTTCATGATCGGGTAAAGCGTCTCATTGATGAGCGTAGATTTACCACTTCCCGAAACTCCCGTGACCAAAATCATTTTCCCCAAAGGAATCTTGAGATCTACTTTTTTAAGGTTATTTCCAGTGGCGCCTTTTAGAACAATTTCCTTTCCATTGCCTTT
>JBBPYO010000405.1:0-7361 GCA_038199845.1 Flavobacteriales bacterium | reverse complement strand
TTTTCTTAAAACGCCGTAATTGAAAAAGGTGAACAATAATGGGAATAAGCAGTAAGAAAAGGGCATAAAGTATGTCGGGATTCTTAAACTGCATGTGTGCGTGAGGTTACTGGCACGAAAATACTCGATTTATAAGAGATACTGGGAGGTTTTGATCCAATTTTTGAAAAGAGTGAACTTTTGTTATGAAAATCTTTTTATTGTAATGGAACAGTATTTTTTCCAAAGAAAAACAGCGCTAAAATGGGAATGCTCTTTAGAAGAAAATAACTTCTGAATTTTCCTGCTTTGTAGAAAATCCCGAAATGGATTAATTCAATATCCGTTAAGTCATATAAGAATTTTTGCCCTTACCAAAAATCTATTTAGCTCCGTTGACTGCCTAACTGTTTTCGATCATTGTAATCGTTTTTGGGAGTTTCCCTGCGGGTCGGGCTTTCCGCTGCAATCTTTTTGCTCGTTCCTCGCAAAAAGGCTCCCTACCGGTAGGTGCATTCATCTTCACTTCAATCCCTAACGTGAAATTCGTCTTAATTGAATATGACTTGGTTTTGAAAGATTTTAGGTTCAAATGTCCATCTTAAGTATCCTGTCTTCGAACAATTTATCTTCAATTCTCACCCAAATAAATCTTTTTTTCGACCATTTTTATAGATTTCTTGTCATTCAAGTGGCGGGTTGATTTCTGCTGGAGTGGGCAGGCAGTTCAGGGTTGCTGAAACTACTTTTAGGACAGTTATGAACAAACATTTAAATTAACATTCAAAAAACGCCAAAAACGACTAGTTATTGGCGTTTTTTGAGTGGAAAACGCTCTTATTTTGAGCTTAATTCGGTCATTGCTATACTACTTGTCAACTGAAACGGTACATCTTCTTTAAGAGCAGTAAAGGTAAAAGTGCTGCCTTTACCCACGGTAGAATCTACTTCAATGGTTCCGCCCAGATTAGTAACCAATTTTTTAACCGTAGAAAGACCTATGCCATTACCGCGGTTTCCGTTTTTATCTTTATCCGCAGCTACATGAAAAAGATCAAAAATATGTTCCTGTTTGTCTTCTGAGATTCCAATTCCATTATCACTTATCTTAAAAATATAATAATCCTCATTTTCACTGCAGGTAAATTCAATTTTTGGATTTTCCTTATCATTATATTTTATACTGTTGCCCATCAAGTTGATAAAAATCTGATAGAGCGCGGCCCGGTTACAGTTAATCATTATATTTTCCGCCGGCAGGTCAATAAGCGTAGAATAATCTGTATTTACCATGTCTTCTATTTCTTCCAACAAATCCTGAAGTTGAAATTCTTCGCGCTGGTCAATAGTCATGTTGTCGCTTTCATAATGCTGTAAAATCCCATTAATATATTCACTAAGAGAAAAGGACGAACTCTTTAAATAATTAAGATATTCCAAGCCTTTGACATCAAGTAACTCCTTATATTTTGCTTTGAGTAAATCTGTGGTCGTGATAATATTAGCAAGCGGCATTTTCATATCATGAGAAACCACGCCGGCAAAATCTTTAAGAAGTTGGTTCTTTTTGATTAAGTTATCCTGTAGACTTTTGTTCTCCAGATTTTGTTTGTGAAGTTCAAAAAGGCTAACGACCTGACTTGCCAAAGCTTTTAAGGTTTTGATCTGTTTCTCATCCAGTTTTCTAGGAGTACGGTCAAAAACACATAATGTTCCCAATGCATGGCCCATTTTATTTATAAGTGATACACCAGCATAAAAAATCATATTCGGTTCTCCGGTCACCAATGGGTTTCTTTTGAATCGCTCATCTTCACGCGCATCTTCAATAATAAAAATAGATTCATCACACTGTATGGCATGTGTACAAAAAGAAAGGTCGCGGGGTGACTCACTTGCGTCTACGCCGTAATGTGACTTTAAGAAATTGCGATTATAATCTAGCATTGTAATCATCGAGATAGGCGTATCACATATATACGCTGCAATTTGCGTTATATCATCATAGCTTTTCTCTGGAAGAGTATCTACCAACTTATAAGAATTTAGAGCTTTCTGACGTAATTTTTCTTTCATTTCCGGTAGCACCATAAATGGTTAAATATATAATAGATAATTTAGTTGAAATTCTCGTTCCTTTATTAAAAGAAACAGGTAACATATTGATTGACAATTTGAAGGGAAAACATTAATCTCTTGCTAAAGATAGTACTTTCAATAATTATTGAAAAATATGATGTGGTTTTTTTCGAAAGAAATTGTTAAAAGTTATAATTATCTTTTTCAAAGGCACTTAGTCCAAATAATGCGTAATCGTATTTAACAGGATCAACTGGATCAAGTTTTCTCAATTTGGTGTCAAGTTCACTTACTGCAACTGCATCGTTTTGATTTCGTTTTAAAAGTCCGAGTTGGCGCGCTATCCGACCAGAATGCACATCTAGCGGACAAGAAAGCTGCGCTGGACTTAGCGATTTCCAAATCCCAAAATCCACTTTATTACGGTCTGACCGAACCATCCACCTCAAAAACATATTGATGCGCTTAGCAGCAGATTTTTTAAATGGATCGCTGATGTGTTTCTGGCTGCGCCGTAGATGTTCCACTTCAAAAAAAAGTTTCTTAAACGCATGAATACTGGACTGCAGAGATTTTTCCTCTGAATTTTGCGCAAAAACGGACTCTAGACCTCCATAATTAGCATAAATATGGCGCAAACCGCGAATAAATGTGCTAAAATCAATTCCATTAAAAGTTCTGTGTACAAAATGATTTAAAGTCTTTAAATCCTCTTCTTGATGATGCATCACAAAATTATAAGGATCATGCTCCATCAATTGCATCATTTTTGTAGCATTGGTAATAATACTTTTTCGATTTCCCCAGGCGATGGTAGCGGTAAGAAAACCAGCAATCTCACGATCTTCTTTTTTGACGAAAAGATGTGGAATCTGAATGGGATCAGTGCCTATAAATTTGGGTTGCTCATAGAGCGCCACTTTTTCATCGAGAAAATCCCGCAATTCGCTATTTTTCATTCTGGGCAACAATTTTTCCATCTACCATTGTTAATTTTCTATCCGCCATATTTGCCAACTCCTCATTGTGGGTAACGATCACAAAGGTCTGGTTGAACTCATCGCGCAGTTTAAAAAACAATTGGTGTAAATGTTCCGCAGATTCACTATCCAAGTTTCCGGAAGGCTCGTCCGCCAGGATCAAGCTTGGATTGTTAATGAGAGATCGTGCCACCGCGACCCGTTGCTGCTCACCGCCCGAAAGTTGGTTGGGTTTATGATTTACACGATGCGAAAGTCCTAAGAAACCTAAAAGCTCTTTCGCTTTGGTCTCGACCTTATTTTTTTCGGTTTTTGCGATAAAACCGGGGATACATACATTTTCCAAAGCGGTAAATTCTGGTAATAATTGGTGAAATTGAAATATAAAACCAATATTTTGATTTCTGAATTTACTAAGTTCTCTATCAGAAAACCGGGAAATGTTTGCTCCGTTTATATTCAATACCGTTGCATCGTTTTTATCTGCACGATCAAGTGTGCCAAGAATTTGAAGTAAAGTTGTCTTGCCCGCACCACTTGCGCCGACGATAGAAACCACTTCACCTTTCGCAATATTTAGGTCCACACCTTTAAGCACCTGTACATCACCATAAGATTTTAAAACCTGCCGTACTTCTATCATTTATTTTATTCTTTTTGCCGACTTTTATAGTTATACGAATTTCGTTCGCGCTTTATTTTATCTTTTTACCAAAAGGTATTTAAATTATTCTGAAAGAGGTAAAGATACCATTTGAATTAGACGTGCGCTGCTTTGTCTTGGCAAAGCGCTAAAACTTTCATAAAAAATTCACTTTCAGAATAGATCATTTTAATTCTAAAAAGAATACTAAATATGCCGTTTTTAGTAAGAAATAGCCAATAAATCCGACAAAAGAATTCGGTTAGAACGTAAGGCATTGTGAACTAAACGTTAAACCATATTATAGAAAATAATCCTAAAGTATCTTTGTTAGCTATGCAAGAAAAAAGTAATACAGCAACGTTTGCAAACGGTTGTTTCTGGTGTACAGAGGCGGTCTTTCAACGATTTAAAGGAATAGAGCAAGTAAGAAGCGGTTACACTGGTGGGAAAATAAAAAATCCTGCGTATCGCGAAGTAGCAATGGGACTTACGAGTCATGCCGAAGCAATTCAGTTTCAATACGATCCTGAATTGATCAGCTATAAAGAACTGCTCGAGGTATTTTTTACCACACATGATCCCACTACGTTAAACAGGCAGGGGAATGACGTAGGTACTCAATATAGGAGCGCTATATTTTATGATTCTGAAGAACAAAAAGAAACGGCAGAGGAATATGTCGCCTGGTTGACAGAAAATAAAGTTTTTGACGAACCCATAGTTACGGAAATAAAGCCGCTGGAAGCATTTTACAATGCAGAAGAAGAACATCACGTTTTTTATAACCGAAATAAAGAAATGGGTTATTGCCAGTATATAATCAACCCAAAAATTGATAAAATACGCAAGCATTATCAGCAAAAATTAAAAGAGGAATATTCCGTTTAAAAAAAAATATGTCAGCATATAAAGAGTACGCCGAATATAACATGGAATCGAAAGAGGGACTAATGGAAAATTTTTCTTCCATTATCACAAATCTTGGCGAAGATGTAACCCGAGAAGGAATTCAAAAAACTCCGGAGCGTGCCGCAAAGGCCATGATGTATCTTACGCAAGGCTATGAAATGGATGCGGAAGAGATTCTTAAAAGCGCAATGTTTGCCGAAGAGTACAGTGAAATGGTCATCGTTAAGAATATTGAACTCTATTCTCTTTGCGAACATCACATGCTTCCATTTTTTGGAAAAGCGCATATTGCATATATTCCCAACGGTCACATTGTGGGGATTAGTAAATTACCACGAGTTGTAGATGTTTTTGCCCGAAGGCTGCAAGTACAGGAAAGATTAACTCATGATATTCTGGAGTGCATAAATAATACGCTTAAACCGCAAGGTGTAGCAGTAGTTATTGAAGCTTCTCATATGTGTATGATGATGCGCGGCGTACAAAAGCAAAATTCGACTACAACCACATCCGGTTTTAGAGGACAGTTTGAAAAGATCGAGACTCGTAATGAGTTTTTAAGGCTTATCAGTTCAGATTTGAGTTAATCTGGCGCTCTATTTACATTTAATTAAAAAATAAATCGATGATCAAGAATAAAAAAAGCTTACTTATAAAAGGTTTGATTTATGATCTTATAGGTATGGCATCAATGGCCATTCCGGTTGTAGGTCCTTTTCTGGATTTGGCTTGGGCGCCTTACGCTGCCAACCAAATGAGTAAAATGTATCCCGGTAAAAAAGGAAAATTGGCTGCGGTACTTGTTTTTATAGAAGAAATTCTTCCGTTTACAGATATAATTCCTTCGTTTACCTTAATGTGGGTCTATACCTTTATTTTCAGCAGTGAACCTTCTTCCGCAGATAAAAATATTTATGAAGCAGAAGTGATCAATTAAGATTTTAATATCATTTTAGAAACGCAAAAAACCGGGCAAATTGCCCGGTTTTTTACATTTCTACCCGTTTTTTACTTACGGGCGCGTTTTATTTTAATTATTTTAATGACCACAAAGTAACCTATGATCACGATTACGAAATACCAGAAGTAAGAAATAGGTTGACCTTCTCCACCCACAGTTGTAAAGAGCCGTTCCCAGCGTATTTTGTTGAATCCGGTGGCATTAGTGTCCCAGCTCATAAAAATCAGAACTGGCTTGCCCACAATATGATTACCGGGTACATAACCCCAAAATCTGCTGTCTTCAGAATTGTGACGGTTATCGCCCATCATCCAATAATAATCCTGTTTAAAGGTATAATCAGTGATGGGTTGCCCATTTAGAAGTATTTGCGTGCCGTTCTGAGTAAGCGTATTATCTATTCCCATCTCATCTCCTTCATAAACTTCTATAAGTCGCTTATAAAATGGTAATGTTTCGGGATTTATGGGTGTTGTAGTTCCTTTTTTCGGAATGTAAAAAGATTTCATTTGATCTCTGTTACCCAGACTTGCCTTTCCTTTGGGAAAAATAGTGGGATCAATTTGACCTTTTTCCATGACATTGCGTTTCAGCGAACTTACATTGGGATGGTTCTTGAAACTGGCTGCGCTTGCTTCGGTAAGGGAAAAAACGATGAAATCATTACCACTGGTAAAGCGCATTCCATCAGTAATATCATACCGCTCATATAAATTTTCAGCATTAAAGCCTCCGGTTGCAGTTCCCGTATAGCTAAACTGTGGCCTGGCGCGTTCTGGTAGATTTATGGGTTGTCCATTAGCATAAACTTTACCATCCACAATTTTTAAACTATCGCCGGGAAGTCCCACACAACGTTTTACGTAATTTGACTTTTTGTCAATGGGTTTGTCATAATATTTACCATCATCCATCCCATAAAAACGATTTACAGTATCTACTGGCCAACCGAAAACAACTATATCAGAACGTTCTACATCTTCAAAACCTGGAAGGCGATAATAGGGGAGTTGGGGCCATTTTGTGTACGATTTCGTCTTAACAAACGGTATAGTATCGTGCACCATAGGAAAACTTACAGTGGTCATGGGCGTTCGTGCTCCATAATGAAATTTACTAACAAAAAGGAAATCACCTACAAGCAGCGTTTTTTCAAGAGAAGCGGTTGGAATTGTAAAAGGTTGGATTATATTTGTTTGCAAGATTGTGGCGGCCAAAACAGCAAAAAGAACCGAACTAACCCATTCTCCCGAGCCACTTTTAGGGATCAATGAGCGATTTTCTATATACGTGCCTTGATCTATATAATTGACATAGTAGATAAAAAAACCAAGTGTTACAATGACTAAAATCGTGTCTGTAAGGCTCTTTTTACCAAAACTACGAATGGTTTCTACCCAGATTACTGGGAACATTATCAGATTTACGATGGGAATAAAAAGCAGGATCGTCCACCAGCGGGGACGGTTGATAATTTGCATCAAAACCACTGCATTATAAACAGGAACTGCGGCTTCCCATGCTTTTCTACCTGCTTTTACATAAAGTTTCCAGGTACCCAGGAAATGAATGACCTGCACGGCCAGAAAAAATAAAAACCATTGTGTCATTGTCATAACTTCTTTTTAATTCTAAATGTTGAATTTTAAATTTTAAATGAAAAAAGGTCAAAAAAATTGAACCAAATACACCAATAATTAATAAATAACGATTCCAAGCAAATCTTGTGTGATCATTTCAGCTATTAGTACGTTTTTCATTTCTACCGTTACAGAATCGATCCGTTTCGGTCTATTTTCAGTTCTAC
>JBBPYO010000404.1:0-2007 GCA_038199845.1 Flavobacteriales bacterium | reverse complement strand
TCCAAAATCCTCCAAAGCATTTTTTGTAAAATCTGAAATGCGATCGTCAGTGATGATCTCATCGATATTATCAATATTGCATATTTTTCCAAAGCCTCGTTTCCCGAATTTGGAAGCATCGGCCAGAACAATGGTTTTTTGACATATTTTCATCATTTCACGATTTAACTTCGCTTCCATCATATTTGTAGTTGTAAAACCAAAATCGAGATCAATACCGTCAACACCCAGAAAAAGTTTTGTACATGAGAAGTCTGATAATATCTTTTCAGCATACATTCCGGTAACGGAGGACGATCTTTTTCTTAGATTGCCCGCGAGTTGAATTACGTCAATAGCTAAATTTGCATTTAGTTCAAGTGATACATTTAGGGCAGAGGTAATAACCGTTAAATTTTCTTTTGGTACTATACATTTTGCGAAAGCCAATACCGTGGTTCCGGAGGCAATTAGGATTGAATCATTGGTAGTTATCCTTTGTGCAGCTTCTTTTCCTATTTTCATTTTCTCAGCAAAATGGATTTTTTCTTTTTCACTGACGTGTTTATCTATTGCATAGGGATTGTTCAGCGTGGCGCCTCCATGAATCCTATATAAAAAACCTTTATCTTCTAATAATCTTAGATCTTTTCTGATCGTAACAGAAGAAACATCAAACTCTTCACATAATGTTTGAACTTTAATCTGCTCATTTTTATTTATTTTTTCGATTATAGCCCTATGCCTTTCAACTGTATTCATTCCTTTTTCAGTAAAGTTTTAATTAAATAGTTAGAGATCGACGCTCATCAAAATAAACTTTTTTTAAACAATAAGCATACTTATTATTTACAATTTTAAGACTTGGTTATTTCTGATATTTTAAAACTCTTTTAAAGAGCGTCTTTTGGTTATAAAGTGAGTTTGGAAAATCCTCACCCGCTTTTATGTGTGGACTGTAGCAAGAGAATCAGGGATTCATTAATTTCTAGAAACAGTTACAGTCTAAAACCATTATGGATCATTTTCCAAATATCTAACTTTTAATGTGTATTTACCAAAAGAGGAATAAGTTTGTATTTAAACATTCATCCTAAACAAACTAATGAAACTCTCGATCAAGGGATTATAATTAAAAAGACTCTTGTGCAGCACGATCAAACGAGTATACCATATTTCAAAAAGCCAAGCCATCCGGTGCGCAGGTTATCACCACAGATTATTATCGGCCCAATTCGCTATTTAAATCAGACTTTTAAATCAGTTTTGAAAACGGTGTTCATGAAAGGGTTAAGCGATAAAACCCCTAAATAAATGTCACAAAAAATAATGCAGTCCATAAAATCAAATCATAGAATGAATACTTCAGTTTTTGTACGTCTCGTTATTTTATTTAGTTTTTTTTCAATTTCAGTATTCGCCCAGACCGACTATAAAATTCATTCGCACAACGATTATGAGCAGGAATTTCCGTTTTGGAATGCGTATATAAACGGACTTGAATCTATAGAAATTGACGTTTTTCTACGCGATGATCAACTTTATGTCACGCATGAGGAAACCGAAAGATCTCCTGAAAACACCATTGAAAACCTCTATTTAAATCCGCTTTCTGCTTTGGCGAAAAGTGGAAAATTGCGAGAAGTGCAGATTTTGGTCGATGTTAAGTCTGATCCTTATAAAACTTTAAAAAAACTGGTCAAAACTATTGAAAATCGGCCAGAATTGGCTAAAAATCAGAATCTGCATTTTGTAATTTCGGGTAGTCGTCCAAGATCTTCGGAATATAAAAACTACCCAGATTTTATTCAATTTGACCATCAAAATACAGAAGATCTTACTGAAATCGATCTGGATAAAGTCGCTTTGGTAAGCGTGAGTTTCTCCAATTATTCCGTCTGGAACGGCTTGGGAAGAATGACCGAAGGAGATCTCACAAAAGTAAATACGGCAATAGAAAAAGCGCATGCGGTAAACAAACCATTCCGTTTCTGGGGCGCACCCGACACAAAAACCGCATGGAGCCGT
>JBBPYO010000403.1:0-7968 GCA_038199845.1 Flavobacteriales bacterium | reverse complement strand
CTACCGCCCCAACCTAAAACCGCACTGAGTATTAGTACACCGAGCAGGCAGTAGGTAAGGCCTTTAGTGGCAATACCAAAACGAGCGAAACGTTCACTTTTGGATAGTGGCATGGCTACGAGCGTAGAAATGATTTGTTAAACCCACAATTCTGTGAAATAAATATTGAGTTCCCGAAGTCTGATCTGCCTGGTCAAAAGTCCGGCAGATAAACTCGAGGCTAAAAGTTAGCGGTCGCAAGATATTACTCCTCAATTGATTTAATGGTGAAATGCGAGCCAGAATTTCAGACTCGGAAGTTTCGAAAGCGGAGACATGGCCTAAAATGTACTGTTGAATCTGCCTGCGGCCAGTGGTGCAACCCGGCTTTATAGTTCCGCTTTTTTATGTAGTATTTGTTGGATATTAGGTGCCGTATCCAGAAGCAATTCATATATCGCTGCCACTATGGTTTATTTTAAAACTCGTAGAATAAAATATGCGATGGGTTCAAATTATATGATGCCTGTCTGAAGTATAAATAAAAAATTTCAAAAAGGATGCAACTGTATTCAAATTCCATCCCGTTTCAGAAGAACACTATTTTAGACTCTTCAGGAATTCCTTGAATTGGGAATTGCTATAATCGGCCATTCCCTTATGTGTCAATACTAGGTTTCCATTAGCGTCGATGATATAGGTAGTGGGAATGGCAGGTGAATTATACATTGCCGGTATTTCGCCTGCCGGAGCATAAATGGGCAGGCCGTAACCATTGCTTTTATCGAAAGCTTTAGCCGTTTCAAAATTTTGGTCTAGCGAAAGCATTACAAAAGCGACTTCATCACCCATTTCCTCGTGCAACTTGTCAATACCGGGCATTTCGGCGATACAAGGGGGGCACCATGTGGCCCACATATTCATAAAGATCACCTTGCCTTTCAGTTCTTCCAGAGATTTGGTCTTCCCCTCTCCATCAATTAATTTAAAATTCAGATCTGCTTTGTCAATGTCGGGCGTAGTTGTCGTGCCATTTTCTTTTTCATTACTGCGAGCATTTGTAATTCCCTCTACATCCGGATTCATCAAACCGGTTGCTAGAAGGCCGCGCTGTGCAAAACCGATAAGTTCAGTATGCATTCCCGTTGAATAGAGCGCAACGGCCACCACTGCAAAAATCCCATACTGAATCCACGGATTCTTTGACCTCTTATTTTTGTTCTTATTTTCCATTTGAATATGTTTTTAAATTTTATAAGTTGTTCTTTTCCTTACAAGATTATACTTCTTTAGCCCCTTTTCTGAAATTGAAAATTGTATAGAATACTGTTCTTGACAACTTTCATTTCCTGGAAGACCTTTGTTTGATCGTATTTACCGTACCGAATAAGAAGAGTATTAAAAAAATTGAATTAAAATATATGTTTTCATTTTGATCTATTTAAAGGGTTATAGGCGTTCTTCAGTAAAAAAAGAAGTCCACCTAAAATTGCAATGTTTTTGAACAACGGTCATAAAGTAGGTGAATTGTCTCTCTTAGGTAATTAGTGTTATGGGGATAAGAACCGTCATAAGGATGATTGCCGCCCATTTCGTTCTATATCCTATCAGGAATATACCAACTATTACGATACTAATCAGAATGATAAACCGCTACGGGTACCGCACATAAATTTTGACAAATTACAGCAAGGCCAGGCGTGGGGGCGGAGATACCTTATCTAGGTACAGAGAACTTAATTTTGAAGTAGAATTTACATTGAAAACAGCCATAGACGCTGACGAATCCATTTCCCAAAAGAACAGATCCAGCTGAAACTGCGAGGTGCAAAGGGTGTTCAGTGTAATAATCCGCGAAGCCGAAAGATCGGCTTTCAAGAAATTAGCTATTTCTTTTGACTGTTTTGGAGGATTTTCCTTCCTGCAATGAATTTTTACGAAGGATATATCACTACCGCTGAAAAAGACATTCAAACCGTCTGCATCTATGGCAATGAATTTTGCCATAAAGATGAAGGTTATAAATACCGCTATGTAGGTTTTGGTTATCACGATGGGTAAAAGTAAGGGAAAGGATACGTTATATGTATAATCTTTGCTATTCACCCCTGTTAAAATCGATCCAAAGTTCAAATAAAGGATTTCTTTCGCGCTTGTTTCTGAATGATTAGAAAATTCATTTTTAGGATTCCTTTACGCTGACGCAAGTATCATTTCAAAACAAAGTCGAATAATATATTCGCAAGGTTTGAAACGTCAGTTTTCTATTTAAAGTTTAAATTAGGGTTTCTTTCAATGAAAAGTGAATTGATATAATAGTAGGTCAAAGGGATTCACTTGAGTTGATCAAATAAATATCATGCATAAATGATAAGTAATGAGTCAGCCATTCAACACGAAGGAATCGGAACGGATAATTTGAAAAAAACGCAAGCGATTTGGAAAATTTGTACAAGCTGATCATAAATCCTCTTACATTTTTTTCCATTAAATCTATGTGGGATCTGCTCGAACATACTAGCAATAATAAAGAGGTCATCCGTTAATAAAAGAGACACCTTGGAATAATTGCAGTTAAGGATTAGAAGGAAATAAATCTGAAGGGTATTTCCAACGTTTGCCTATACGGATTAAAAGCAATGAAAAAAGAGATCATAATTTTATCGGATCAATGGGGAAAGGCTAGGTCGGACTGGAAAGAATATTTCCAGCGCCAGCTCTCAATAAATCATAGCATTCAGTTTTACGATTCGTGTGATCTGGCAGGCATTGATGCGAGCAACCTGGATGAAGAATCAATCCATCGAAAGTTCATCGAATACGGAATTGAGAACGCTGTAAATAAACTGATCCAATATGAAAAAAAACCAAAAATATATATCGGTTGCAGTGTGGGAGGCCTGATAGCATGGAAGGCAGGGATTAGAGGCCTCAAGATTCAAAAACTGATAGCCATATCATCAACGAGGTTAAGATTGGAGACAGAAAAACCAAACTGTCCGATTCAGTTGTATTTTGGGGAATTTGATAATTATAGACCAAAATACGAATGGTTGGAGAAAATGAACTGTAATTACGAAGTAATTCTAGGCAAGAACCATAATATCTATGAAAATAAAAAGGAAATCTCAAAAATTCTTAAAGGAATTTAGTCCGGTGGAAATTGAGGATTAAATTATTCTTGGTTCAATCCATTATTTGAGTCTAAATATTTTATGTTATGATTCTGTGGATAATATTATTACTAATTCTTACAAATTTAAAATAGCTTATAATCTTAAAACATATTTATCATTAAACTCTAGGAATTTGAGTATTAAATGTTTAATTCAAAGAGCGGTGAACTATTATTTTCAATTATTATTACAACCTATTTTTCATTCAACTTTTTGATCAGATCTACCTCATCTTGACGGTATGGTGTTCCATCTTTGCGGAAGACATCATGAAACCATTCCACAGGTTCGTCGCCGTTTTCAATGGGCGTATCCCAAGCGAAGATTGTATTCGTTTTCCCATTTACAAGTCCCCAGTTGATAGCGCCCACGTTGTTCTCTTTTAATAATGGAAGCGTATTTGAAAAACGGCTATTGCGCGTGCGTGCCATATATTCGGTACACACCATCGGGCGGTCGTGGGTTTTTAAAAGTTCCAGCACGCGCTTGTGCCATTCTGGACCTTCATAATCATGGTAGGTTATAATGTCTGATTGCTGTGCCTGATACGTATTCAAATCTTGCAGGTCCCAAGCCCACAATCCGGCAGAAATAGGCTGACTGGGATTTACTTCCCGTGCCCAGCCAAAGACCGCTTTCAGTAATGGCATAGATTCGTTGCGCTTGCCATTATTTCCAGGCTCGTTATAAAGGTCCCAAAAAAGCACGCGATCATCTTGGGCAAATGTTTTCATGATATCCTTGACGTAAACGCTTAATTCCGCAAAATTGGCCTCGTTTTTTGAAGCGGGATAACCGGGATCCTGCACCCAGCCCGAATTGTGCGTGCCTGTTTTAGGTTCGCGCTGCTTTCCGATTTTGGGTTCGGCATCCCAGACATCGTCAAAAATCACAAAAATGGTTTTGATATTGTGGCTTTCGGCGATTTTGAGATAGTCACCAACGCGTTTCTTAAAACCTTCCTTATCTGCTTTGTAAGCCAGACTGTGCAAATAAACGCGCATCGTATTAAAACCAATTCCTTCGGCGTAGCCCAGTTCCTTATCGATCGTTGTGGGATCAAAAGTTTCCTTTTGCCACATTTCCAACTGATTTATAGCGGTGCTTGGGATGAAGTTGGCACCTGTGATCCAGTCGTGCGCTGCGTACCATGTTTTGGCTTTTTCCGCAGACCATTTTTTGGGAGATTCCTGCCCATAGGATTGGAACATTAGGGTCAATAATAGGGTGAAAAAGACCGATTTTCTTATTGTTTTCGCCATTTTTTGATTCTTTTTTGGTTTGGTTATAAAGTTAGACATTTATAAGGGTTTAGGTTGTGCTGTCGTGGAAGGCCCTTCTACGTTGAGCAGACCGTCTTTTGTGATTTGAAGTTTGTCTATAAAAACAACGCGCTGATCACCGCTTGCTTTTGTGCGTCCATGATACACGCAATAGATGCGGTCTGGATTTTTTAAAAATACCAAGCTGTTGTGGCCCGTGCCGGTAACTTCGCCACCACTTTCGGTGTTTTTTTGTAAAATGGGATTGTTGGCCGCCTTTGTATACGGACCCAGCGGAGATTTTGCCGTTGCATAGCCCACCGCATAATTTTTTCCGCCGAAATAATTTGCCGAATACATCATGTAATATGTGCCATTATGTTCAAAAGTATAGGAACCTTCCGTCCAGCGGCGGTTTACCTCTTTTGAAGTTACCGAACGGCTTTCCCATTCCGCGTTTTTATCATCCATGGTTTTTGGCGGCTGTAAAAGAAGTACCGGTTCGCCTACGACTCCGCTAAAGTCTGATTTCAGCTCAACGCCATACACCCAACTTTCTTCAACTTCATCAAACCAGCCTTTTTCCTTTGCCCACGCCGCGATCTCTGATTCCACCGGGTGTTTATAGCACGCACGGGAATAATATAAATAATATTTTCCATCGGAATCCTGAAAAACATTGGCGTCAATAATGGGATAACCGGGATCAAATAAAGGTTTGTTGCTGATTTCCTCAAAAGGCCCCTTCGGACTATCGGAAACTGCAACGCCAATTTTAAAATTCTCAAGTTCGTCAGTGGGATTTACCTTCCAATCCGCGCTAAAAAACATAAAGTATTTCCCCTCTTTTTTATAAACTTCAGGTGCCCAAAAATTTGTTTTTGCCCAAGATTTTTCCGTATTCCCGCGATAAACTTGGCCTTCATATTTCCAATCTATCAAATCTGCGGAAGAATACGTGCCAAAACCATCTTCTGCCCCACCGCCAGTACCGTACATATAGAACATACCGTTGCCGTCATTCAGTACGTAAGGATCGCCAAAGGCAACATCCAGTGGATTGGTGTAGGTTGAGGTTGTTTCAGCTTCTGCCGAATCTTCCGCGTGCTTATCCTTTTTGTCCTTACAAGAAGCGAACAGAAAAATTGCCGTTAAGACCATTAAAATGGGTATTTTGTCACCTAATTTAATCATATTTACTTAAATGAATTGCTGAAAAGTATTAGAATTTTCCCGTAGGTTTTTCCAGTTCTTGACCGGTAGCGACCGGTTCACCAAATTGTGGAATGCCGGAATCACTAAAAATAAACGGTTGCATGCGCACGTTTCGCAACGGTGAGCAGCCATCACCGCTGTTTGTGTTCGCATGGTAAATGATCCAGTTTTCGGTTCCGTCGGGCGATTTGAAAAAGCCATTATGACCTGGACCGTATGCGTTGTTCTCCGGCCTTTTGGAAAATACGGGGTTTTCAGATTTCTGCCAATCAGTTGCCATCATGGGATCGCCGCCTTCTTTTAAAGTAAGCATGCCCAAAGCATAATCATCAGTACCACAAAAACTCGCCGAATAGGTCAAAAAATAACCGTTGGGCCCTTGTAAAACCTCAGGCGCTTCATTGACTCCAAAACCGTTGCGCTCCCAGTCATATTCTGGTTCGGTAAGTAAGGTTACGTCACCTTCCAGCGTCCATGGGTTTGCCATTTTTGAGATATAGATTTTTTGGGTCAGGTCTACATTGGTCACATCTGGTCTACCGCACCAGATATAATAGCGCGCGTCGTTATATTCCATCACTGTGCCGTCTATCGCCCAGAAATCGGCATTTTCATTCGATATTTTGCCTTTTTCCACCCAATTTCCGGTCATGGGATCATCGCTGGTATTTTCAAGAACCCAGGTACGCTGATTAACATCCTGCCCATCGCCGCCGGTAAAATATACGTACCATGTACCGTCGAGCCTATAAATTTCTGGTGCCCAAATATTCTGGGAATTGGGCGCTCCGGCCTGTGGGATAAAAATATCAGTAGACGTGGCCGACTCCAATTGAGAGAGATCATCGGTTTGCCATAAACGTACACGATCGCCCATGGTCTGCTGATAATAATACGTGTCATTTGCCTGCAAAACCCAAGGATCTGCACCGGTCATCAACGGGTTTGTAAATGTTGTTTCAACTGGTGGATCCAGAAGTTTTACTTCAGGATAATTGTTGTCTTGACAGGCAGATGTAAATGAAGACGCCGCCAGAACAAACATAAACTGGAAAGCCTGAATCAATTTTAATGATTTGAACATGTTATCGTGTTTGATGAAACTTTTTAGATAGCTCCGTTTCTATTTTTTAGCCAAAAATATCCATTTTTAGGCTGTTTTTGGGGTTAATAACCCGGGTTTTGACTGAGATTTGGATTCAAGTCAATATCGCGCTGCGGAATGGGATAAAGCTCATGTTTTCCTACTTGAAAATTAGCAAACTCGGGATCTCTCGCAGTAAGATCCGGACTCAGATCTCCCCAGCGCTGCAAGTCCGCAAAACGCCAGCCCTCACCGGCAAGTTCCGTGATGCGCTCGTGCTTTAATTGTTGTAAAAAGGCAGCCTGGCTCAAACCTGGCATAGCTACACTTAACGCCGCAAGACCCGCACGCTGGCGCACGCGGTCCACGTAAGAATACGCTTGCGCTGTGTTTCCAGTTCCGTTTAGAGCTTCAGCATACATTAAAAGCACATCTGAAAAACGAATCAACCGGTAATTGTTCGGTGATCGAAAACCTTCCTCGTTTTTCCAATGGTCATTGAGCAGTTTCCTGAACCAAACGCCATTCGCATCTGGGCCATCACCATATCTGGAAGCAAAACTCTGTCCATAAATATCGGTCGCTTCCGAGCCATCAGGATTGGTATTGGCATACAGAAAAGAAGCTGCAAGACGTGGATCGCGTTCTCCACTTACGGTGGTTTCCTTTAAAAATTCGTTTATGAGCCAAGGCCGTGCAGCACCATCGCTAAAACCGACACCCGGCGGTGCGAAAAATTGAGAAATCGAAGATCCCGTATTGTTCACCCTGCCTTCATCTACATCATCATCAGTAGCTTCCGACAGGTTTTCTTGAAACTGAATCTCAAAAATAGATTCCACATTATTTTCTGTGCTGATTAGGAAATTGTCCCTATAGTTTTCGGTAAGATCATAAATGGAACTTCCAGGACCGGTTACCAGCCACGCAAAAGCTTCGGCAGCCTGCTCATAGTTGTTTTGCTGCAAATAGGTTTTTCCCTTAAGAGCGTAAGCCGCTCCTTGAGTGGCACGGCCCAGATCGATATCAGAATATGTGGTCGGCAAATCTGGAATGGCCTCGTCTAGATCTTTTATCACCTGTGCGTAAGCTTCTTCGGTACTGGCGTTTGCAGGTACATCTAGGGGTTGTGAAGGCTCCAGCATGAGCGGTGGCCGGCCGTAATATAGCGTGAGGTTGTAATAGAAAAGTGCCCTTAAAAATTTCGCCTCAGCGATAATCTGGCGCTGCTGGGTTTCATCCATTTCTATGT
>JBBPYO010000402.1:0-3195 GCA_038199845.1 Flavobacteriales bacterium | reverse complement strand
GTTCGGTTTGAATTTGATACAGTATTGCTGCTTGGCACACTTGCCGAACTTCTTACTGATACATTTCTTGTTCTTCCATCATCTGACCGCACCGCTGACGATCTGCTTACTCTCTCATTCCCATCTATGGAAGAAAATCCTCTTGATCTTGTATTTTCAGTACTTCGACTGGAGCGGGATACGCCAACATCTGCTGTTCTTCTGCTAGAAACGCTTGAACTTCTGGTACTTCTAGAAGTTGCATTGCGCGCGTCACGATAGGAACCTGATCTTGCATTGTTATGTGCAATTGTTCCCTGCGGTCGGTTAAAATTTCGATATGCATTGGAATAACCATCAGCATAGCCAGCCTGATAGTGATCCCTATGGTAATTATAGGAAAAGCGCTCTGGTGTGTACAACCTTCGGTAGGGCGTATTATAAACTAGACAGCGATCTATATAAGGTCTGTAAAAATAGTTGGAATATGGATAATAGGAAACATTTCTGTTATATGGATTAATATAACCGCGGGTGTAGGCAAACGTATTTCCATTATAAAATACCTGCAAATTTCCAACGCCGGCAATACGGCCATTCCTATAATTTATTGCAATATTTCCGGCCTGAATAATGCGTCCCCAATTATCATAATACACAGGTACATCTCCAATTTGTATGACCGCTCCATAATTATCATATTGTACGTAGGCATCATAATCGAATCCCGAGTTATAACTGATGTTTGAAGCTCCATTATTAATGTTAATATGTAAACTATTAATCAATTGCGGGACGACAAAGTCGAATTCTCCATCAGGATAAACTGAAAATTCTATGCCACCTTCCACAAATAAATAACGATCTGCCGAATTACGCATATTTTCTATATCCAATGTAGGAAAGTCCACAGCCATTGTCATCGCTGTTGAAGTCAAGCTTATAAGTGCTGCGGTAAAGAAGTAGATTAATTTTTTCATGATGTTGGTTTAAAAAGTTAATACAAATGAACTTTTTGGTAACTTCTATAAGAAATCAATCATTATGCCATAATTTTAAAATACTGATTATCCATTATTTATAATATATAAAAAGGAATTTACAAATTAAAAAACCCCCGATATCTATCAAATATCGGGGGTTTTTAATGAAAAATCAGGTTTTCTTTAATGCTCATTGAGAGCGAAATCCGGATACGCTTTCATTCCATGTTCATGTCTATCAAGACCTTCCAACTCTTCTATTTCAGAAACGCGAAGACCAATGGTAACTTTCAGGGTGCCAAGAATAATAAACGCGCTGATACTGCAAAAAGCACCCACAATACCGACTCCCGCAAGCTGAACCAAAAATTGATCGAGGCCTGCCATCGCACCAAAAAGACCCACTGCGAGCGTTCCCCAGATTCCACAAATTAAATGTACTGCAATAACCCCTACTGGATCATCAAGTTTGAGTTTATCAACCAGTGCCACGCCAAATACAATAACAACACCGGCAATCACACCAATAAGTACGGCATCATTAGGTGTCATCTGGTCTGCACCTGCGGTAATACCCACAAGTCCACCAAGAATACCATTTAAAAACATGGTGATATCGTAATTTTTATAACGTAAAGTGGAAACGATAAAAGCAGCAACGCCACCGGAAGCCGCCGCTAATGCCGTTGTGACAAGTACCAGGGAAGTCGTTGCAGGATCCGCAGAAAGCACAGAACCACCATTAAAACCAAACCAACCCAACCATAAAATAAGGACTCCGGCAGTTGCAAAGGGAATGTTGTGACCGGGAATAGCATTGGGTTTTACATTCTCATCAAATTTACCAATACGCGCTCCCAGTAAATAAATGGCGATCAATGCGGCCCATCCTCCCACAGAATGCACAAGGGTAGAACCGGCGAAGTCATAAAAACCATCAGCATCACCGAAGGACATGGAAGAAAGGAAACCGCCGCCCCATTGCCATGAACCCGCAATAGGATAAACCAAGCCAACATATATGATCGTAAATATCATAAATGCGCCTAATTTAACGCGCTCTGCCACAGCGCCAGAAACAATAGTGGCCGCAGTTGCCGCAAACATTCCCTGAAAGAGAAAATCTGTCCACCAGGTGTACCCGCCACCAGCATATTCGGCTGTCATCCCATTTTCAGGAGGGGCGATGCCGAAACCGGCAAAGTCTAAGATTCCCGCAGATCCTTCGGCAAAGCCGGGATACATCAGATTAAATCCCCCTATATAATACATAAGTAGACCTGCACAAAGAATAAAAACGTTTTTGAACAATATGTTGATCGTATTCTTTTCACGGGTAAGTCCTATTTCTAGAAATGAAAAGCCCAAGTGCATAAAAAACACGAGCCCTGTACAAATCATCATCCATACATTGTTTGCGGTAAATAATCCTGCGTCCATAATTTAGTGCTTATTAAAATTGATTGGTTAGTTGTTTATTTGAGCGTTTCCCCGCCCTTGTTTCCGGTACGGATGCGGTATGCTTCTCTAATATCTGAGACAAATATTTTACCGTCTCCCACTTCGCCGGTACGCCCAGCGGTTAATATCGCGTCGATGGTCGCTTTTTCAAAATCATCATTCACGACAATAGAAAGATAACGACGTTGTATATCGCTTGTACTGTAGCTTACACCTCGGTACACACTTCCTTCCTTTTCATTGCCCAGACCGGTTACGTCCCAGTACGAAAAGAAATTAACCCCTTTCTCGTGAAGTGCTTTTTTTACTGCTGAAAATTTTGATTTACGGATAATAGCTTCGATTTTCTTCATAATAATTATATTATTTATTAAATTAATTAAAACGAATATACGGCTGCAAGCACAAATGACCCTAAATTTTTCTCCGCTTCTAAGTCACGGTCAAAAAATGCACTTTTATTTGCAGTATCCAACCGAAGCTCTGGAATAAGGGTCAAATCACCGATATTCACGTTTCCAGAAAGGGTGACCGCAAATACATTGGCATCACCGTTATCATAAAAAACTGGATTGTCTATTTGATCAATAGCACCAAATGCTCCAAACTCGCTGAAATATTCGGGTCTAACTCCTAATTTAAACGTATCGCTCAAAGCCAGTTGTGCATAAAGTGCAAAACCATAAAAGCCCACATCATTATATTCACTTCCGTCAGGTAAAGAAGTCGTATTATAAGTGGTATTAAATCCTAAATAAAAGGAGTCAGTAAG
>JBBPYO010000401.1:0-4062 GCA_038199845.1 Flavobacteriales bacterium | reverse complement strand
TCAATTGAGGTTCTTTCAATAAATCGGCAAATCCAAGTATACCATTCATTGGTGTCCGAATCTCATGGCTCATATTAGCTAAAAATGCTGATTTTAACCGGTCGCTTTCTTCTGCATTGTCTTTTGCCTGAATCAATGCTATGCTCAATATTTCCTTTTCTTTATTTTGAAAAATGAGCTCTTCGTTAGCAATGATTAACTCTGCTGCACGTTTTTCATTTTCTTCATTTTGAAAGACAAGTTTTTTATTGACCACCATCAATTCGGCTGAACGCTTTTCTTTCTCTTTATTTTGAAAAACAAGTTCAATATTGGCAAGAATTAATTCTGCTGCCCGCTTTGCCTTTTCATCATTCTGATAAATCAGTTCTTTAGTGGCAATCAACAATTCGGCTGCACGCTTTTCCTTTTCCTTATTTTGAAAAACAAGTTCAATATTTGCTGCAACAAGTTCTTCGGCACGTTTCGCTTTTTCCTCATTAAGGAATTTGATTTCAAGATGTGCAATGATAAGTTCGGAAGCGCGTTTTGCCTTTCCCTCGTTTTCTAAAGAAATTCCGTGTAATGCAATGGCTAATTCTTGTTTTAGTTGCGTGCGTCTGGGAATATCAATATCTTTTATCGATCGTAAAAAACTTTTCTGTAATTTCTTTAAATCCTCTCGAAGATATTTTTTGGATTCGTACTGCTCGTTCATAATGATGTTAATCAGCGTCTAAATACCTGACTTTGATTTGATAAATATAATCTTTATCTGCATAAGTTTAACGGTTAAAATCGCATTAAAGCACTTTTATCAATTGAAAATGTTAATTATGACCAAAATATCTTATCATCTTTAGAGAAATTAGGAATCTTGATATTCACCTTCGGCACCATCCATAATCAGTCAATGAAGATTTACATACAGGGTAGTAAAGGGGATGATCGCACATAGGGATAACAAGTGAGAATACATTGTTCCTTAAATAAAATTCCCTTTCCGCAAAACCATTTCCTTTGTTTGGAAAAGTCACAAGTACAAAATTTCAGTCCTAGTTTTTCTCAATGAAAACTTAGCGTTTAGTTTTTTTTGGATTTAGAATGAACAAGACATTCCCATTAAGAGATGTGAATGCGGAGGTTGCCGGAGTTATTCTTAAAAACACTCCTCCTATATACTATAAGTACACGCCGCTGAAATGCCTGATCTCTTAAATATTTAACAACCAGAAATGCTTAACATACTTTTGCTTTAGCAAGTGGATGATTTTCACTAATTTTGACCCTTCAATAGAAAGAGATTATGGCAGGTACATTAAACAAAATAATGCTGATAGGGCACACGGGAGATGACGTTAAGATGCATTATTTTGAAGGCGGCGGCTGTATAGGCCGTTTTCCGCTTGCGACTAATGAAGATTATGTGAACCGCACAACGGGAGAGAAAGTAAGCAACACGGAATGGCATAATATTGTGGTGCGCAACAAGGCCGCTGAAGCTTGTGAAAAATACCTTACTAAAGGCGATAAAGTTTATATTGAAGGCCGCATAAAGACAAGAAAATGGCAAGATGAACAGGGTAATGATCGTTACAGTACGGAAGTACAGTGTAGCGAATTTACTTTTTTAACGCCAAAAAATGCTGGTGGCGGTCAGCAAAACCCACAGCAATATGATCAGCAACAGCCAGTACAGCGCACACAAAATACTGGGCAATCAACACAGAATGGTAATCTATCTCCAAGCTCACAACAAGATGCAGAAGAGGATGATTTACCCTTCTAAAAGCCTATTTTTAGACATAATATTCAATAAACCCCTTTTCTTTGGATCCTGACTCTGCCAGTTTAATTGCGCAACCAGAAACTTTTTCGGTAGCGACGGTGATCGGTATCCTCACTGTAATCATTCTTTTGATATGTTCTGCCCTGATAAGCGGTACTGAAGTCGCGTTTTTCTCGCTCACACCTTCAGATCTTGAACTTGATCCCGAAAAACGCTCCCGGAAGGAAGCGCTGGTCATCAAGCTGCTTGACCGACCAAAAAAATTGCTTGCTACTATTCTTGTGGCCAATAATTTTATCAATATCGCCATCGTTTTAATTTTTACCGGGCTGGGGCAAGTCCTTTTTTCGGAATTGGAATCTATAAAAATATGGGCAACTGACTTGCGTTTTCTGGTGGAAGTTGTGTTGGTTACTTTTCTTATTTTAATGTTCGGGGAGATCTTGCCAAAGGTTTATGCAAGCCGGAACCGGGTAAAATTTGCACATCAAATGGCGTATCCCATGATGGTGATGGATTTTATTTTTTCACCTATAAGCATGCCCATGCGCTCTGTTACTTTGTTTATGCAAACACGTTTTGGGAAACAAAAGGCAAATATGAGCGTAGATCAACTATCACAGGCGCTAGAACTTACCAGTGAAGAAGATACCTCTGTAGAAGAACAAAAAATTCTTAAGGGGATTGTTAGTTTTGGCAATACAGATACAAAGCAGGTCATGAAACCGCGCATGGATATCTTTGCCCTGAACGAAGCTATGGCGTATGAAGATATTATTCCGCCAATTATCGAAAATGGTTTTTCACGAATCCCGGTCTATAAAGACAATATCGATTCTATTTCGGGTATTTTATATGTAAAGGATTTACTTCCGCACATTGATGCTATAGATTTTAACTGGACTTCACTATTACGTCAAGCATATTTCGTTCCCGAGAATAAAAAGCTTGATGACCTTCTCAACGAATTTAAGGATAAGCGCAACCATCTTGCGATCGTGGTAGATGAATACGGCGGTACAAGTGGGCTGATCTCACTAGAAGATATCATTGAAGAGATTGTGGGAGATATTAGTGATGAATTTGATGATGAGGCCATTATTTTTTCTAAGTTGGACGACAATAACTATGTTTTTGAAGGAAAAACGTCACTAAAAGACTTTTATAAAGTCATTAAACTTGAGAATTACGACCATTTTGAGGATGCTAAAGGCGAAGCCGAAACACTTGCCGGTTTCTTGTTGGAAATTTCACGTGGATTTCCAAAAAAGAATGAAATTCTTCTCTTTGACAATTACTCATTTACCATTGAAGTAATTGATAAAAAACGGATCAAGCAGATTAAAATGACCATTTTGAACGGCTAGAGCAATTGCTATGATTATAAAAAAACGGGCAGAAAAGCGGTTAAAACAGGTGATTTTTACTGGTTTTCTGGCGTTTTTAAGCATTGCTTGCAAAGAAGATCAATTACCGAAGCCCAGCGGAATGCTTGCACTTAATTATCCCACGGCCCAGTATTCCCTTTTCAAACCAGAAAACTGCCCATATTCCTTCCAGAAAAATGAAGCTGGTACGGTGCAATTTGAAAAAGACTGTTCTGTAGTTATCAATTATCCTAAGCTTAACGGCGCTTTATACCTTACCTATCGCCCCGTGGAAAATAATATTGAGCAATTGCTCAGCGATGCACAAAAGCTCACGTATGAGCATGTGATCAAAGCAGACAATATCATTGAAGAAAAATACGCCAACGATATTCATAGTGTTTATGGCATGTTCTACGATGTCTCTGGAAACGCGGCTTCACAATCGCAGTTTTATGTGACAGATAGTACCGCGCATTTTATCACCGGCTCCATTTATTTCAACGCAAAACCCAACTACGACAGTATTTATCCAGCAGCAGCTTATCTTAAAAATGATATTCGGCACTTAATGGAGAGTTTAAAGTGGAGGAAGTAATACTTTTAAATGCTTGTCCGTAAAGCGACCTAAAAATAAAATAGTGCTCAATTTTCGTTCGCCCCATCCCTAAAGGGAGCGAGAATTTTCCGATATCGAATAATTTCCAGAATAAGTTCACCCTTTAGGGTTGGGGAAAAGACTTATTCGGGGTCGAATTGCTAAATTTTAATTTTAGGCATGAAAGTGGACAAGCATTTACATTTAAAAGGGAATTGTTTTTCAGATTTAGATCAAAAAAATAGGGCTGGTTTTGCCAGTCCTATTTTTTTAGAAATCCCCTAAAAAATCAGCTTATTTTACTCAAAATCGGCTGCGGTAACTCCTTT
>JBBPYO010000400.1:0-3334 GCA_038199845.1 Flavobacteriales bacterium | reverse complement strand
GCTAATTATGTTATAAATAATCAGCAGGTAACCACTTTAGGAGAAACAAAATTACCAAACCCTTATATTACATGGGAGATAGCTACAAATATTAATTTGGGCCTTGATGCCAGGTTTTTACAGAATAGGGTCAGTTTTGAATTTGATGTGTTTTTAAATAGAAGAAAGGATATTTTAACCACGCCATCTGCCTCACTTCCTGCAATTTCAGGTATTACGCCCCCCCGACAAAACATTGGTGAGGTTGAAAACAAAGGTTTTGATTTTAGTGTAGGTTACAATGATAATGTTGGTGATTTCAATTTTGGGATCAGTGTAAATGGAGGTTACGCAAAAAATAAAATAATATTTAATGATGAGGCTGAAGGTTCCCCTGAATGGCAGCGGGAAACCGGAAGACCCATAGGTTCTAACCTTGTATATGGTTATGATGGAGTTTTTGCGACGCAGGTCAATATTGATGAAGAAACGTTGGATTATTCAGCGATTGTAAATGAATTGCGTCCTGGGGATATGAAAATTTTCGATTATGATGGCGATGGAAGAATAACTCCGGATGATAGATATAGAACAGGCAAAAATGACAACCCAACTTTTCAAGGTGGTGTAAATCTAACCGCAAATTATAAAAACTTTGATCTAAGTGTGCTTTTTCAAGGAGCTACGGGCGGGGAAGTGTTTTTGAATTTTAATGAAGCCGGGACCATAGGGAATTACCCGTCATTTATTTATAATAACCGCTGGACGGTGGATAACCCTAGTAGCGTTGATCCCAGAATCACAGATAGAGCTGATCAATATTACAGTAACGGAAATACCTACTGGCGACAAAACACGAATTATTTAAGATTGAAGAATTTTGAGATCGGTTACAGCATACCACAAAAAATAGTTGAAAAGATAGGTATCAATAACCTTAGAGTCTATGCTAACGGCACCAATATATTCACTGTCACAAATTCAATTTTTGATCCAGAAGGAACAAGTGCCAGTGGAAGGGACTATCCCAACTCTAAAATTTTAAGTATTGGTGCCAATTTAACATTTTAAGCTATGAAAAATAAAACTAGTCATATAATGGTTCATATTAAAGTAATAATGTTTTTGTCATTATCCTTCTTGATGATGGGATGTAATGATGATTTTGTTAGTATTGATCCTTTGAGTGAAGTTGCTGAAGAAAGTGTTTGGTCTGATGAAGGTCTAGCCACTGCTGCGGTTACTGGCGTATATATTGGACTGGGAGAAGGAGGTCTGGCAGAACAAATGCTCGCTTCCCTTTCTGATGAAGCTATTTTCACCCATACGGGAAGAGGCATAAATACCGTTATGGAATCGCGTTCAAACGCGAGTGAGACGGGTTGGATCGATCCTGCACATGATTGGGATATAATGTATCAATACATACGTGCGGCAAATATTGCCATTGAGAAATTAAACGAGGGTACTTTAAATAATGCGGAACTGAGTAATCGCCTATTAGGTGAAGCTCTTTATTTAAGAGCTTATTATTACCATCAATTGGTTCGATTTTACGGAGGCGTACCACTTTTAGATACTCCGCTAAATCTAGATTCTGAATTTAGTATACCACGTAGTACCTTCGAGGAGTCTGTTAATTTTATTGTCGCTGATTGTGATGCTGCTTTCGCATTGCTGGACGGCAAAGAGCTTGACCCTGGGAGAGCTTCTGCTGCCACTGCTTTAGCGCTCAAATCACGTATTTTATTGTATGCTGCTAGTGACTTACATGATAGTGCAATAGCATCTTCTAACTCTTCCGTGATCTCGGGATATTCCAACCCTGAACTAATAGTATATACTTCCGGAAATCAGCAGCAGCGATGGGAAATAGCGAGAGATGCTGCTAAAGCTGCGATGGATTATGCAGGTACTGGTTATATGTTTGGTCTTGCAGCGCCAGTTTCCCCAGAAGAAGGTGAGCAAAACTATTCAAATATAGCCCTTTCAAGAAATGGAGGGGAAACAGATGTTATTTGGGAAAGGCAATATATCCAACTGTCGGGCCCAGGAAGACAAGTAGGCCTTTTTAACGGTCCAAATGGCTATCACAACTGGGCTGGTAACACACCGCTGCAGAATCTTGTTGACGCTTATAGCATGAGTGATGGGTCTGAATTCAGTTGGGATGATGAGGCAGAGAGTTCTAATCCTTATGCAAACAGGGATCCACGGTTTTATGCAACTATTTTATACGATGGTGCGGACTGGAAACCTAGACCGGCCGATGCAGCGGATAGGGATCCCGCAAACCAAATTCAGACTGGAAAATATGAGATAATAATGGATTCTAAAAAAGTCATTCATTTTGGTTTAGATACAAGGGAAGGACCCATTGAAGAATGGAATGGCTCACGAACAGGCTATTATTTCAAAAAATTCACAAATCCAAATGATGATTTTGTAGATCAGAATAATTTTCAGACCATTCCTTGGCCATTTTTTAGGTATACTGAATTGGTGTTGAATTATGCAGAAGCTTTACTGGAAAGTGGAGGTGATGAAAGTGAGGCAAAAACATGGTTAAATCAAATTCGCTTCAGAGCGGGCATGCCTGCGATTACCGCATCTGGTCAGGAGTTGATGGATGTCTATAGGAATGAAAGACGCATAGAACTGGCATATGAAGCGCACCGATATCATGATGCCCGACGATGGATGATCGCACCTTCAACGATTGGGGCAAAAGCCCAAATTATTGAAATATCGGGGACATTAAAATCTGGAGCAACTGTAAGTACGTATAAATATGATCCCGAAAAATATAATTATACCTACGAACCTACGGTCATAGATCCAGGTTTTGAAAACCGACTTTGGCTCGATAAAAGCTATTATACGCCTATAAGAGTTGCCGAACTTAATGCGAATACCGCATTGATACAAAATCCAGGTTACGAATAAAAGAAAAGTGTCATAAAAGCCCTGTAAACTATCTTACTGGGGTTGGTATTTAACAATCGTACGGTCATCGCTAGATGGCCGTACGTAATTATTAGAATTTGCTAAGACTTATTTCATGATAAAAGTTATTAGATTATTAATCCCGGTGCTTATTTTCGGTTTAATCTCGTGCAAAAAAGAATACAAGCTTGCTGGCAAGAATTCAGAAAATGAAACTATTTTTTCCAAACTTTCTGAAGAGCAAACTGGAATAGATTTTTCCAATCTACTTCCAGAAGATATGCGCTACAATGGCCTGCAGTATGAATATTATTACAACGGAAGCGGCCTGGCAGTTTCGGATTTCAATAATGATGGTCTGAAAGATTTATTTTTTATATCTGCTCTGGAGCAACACACGCTCTATCTC